>CAJOEG010000044.1 GCA_905233405.1 uncultured Bacteroidales bacterium
AAACGGAACTGCCTCAAGACGAAGAAAGTCAGCCTGTTGACGAAGAACCAACGCAAGAGGACGAACCGAATGAGGATATGAGCCTGGAAATAAACAAGCCGCAGGAGGAAGAGATTGTCGACGAGAATGATCCCGACGAATGGCTGAAGAAAGTCGGACCATACGACCCGCGTGCGGAACTTGAGGACTACAAATTCCCGTCGCTTGACTTGTTGAAGACTTACGACAACGAGAATGCACCTATAATTAATCAGGATGAGCAGCGCGAAAATGCTAACCGTATCGTCACAACCCTGCGCAACTACGGTGTGGAGATTGACTCCATCAAGGCTACGGTGGGACCAACAGTGACTCTGTACGAAGTAGTACCGAAGGCTGGCGTACGTATCAGCAAGATACAGAGCCTTGAGAGCGACATTATGCTTTCACTTTCCGCGGCAGGAATACGTATTATTGCCCCGATGCCTGGCAAGGGAACTGTCGGTATAGAGGTACCTAACGAAAAACCGCAGATGGTATCGATGCACTCGGTAATCGCTTCCAAGCGTTTCCAGGAGGAGAAAAAAATGCGTCTTCCAATCGCTTACGGGCGAACAATTACCAACGAAATCTTTATGTTCGACCTCGCAAAGACTCCACACTTGCTTGTGGCTGGTGCTACTGGAACAGGTAAGTCAGTTGCTATCAATGCGATTATCACCTCGTTGCTGTACAAGAAACATCCTGCCGAACTAAAACTCGTGATGGTTGACCCTAAGATGGTTGAGTTTGCTCCTTACAAGCCTCTTATCCGTCATTTCCTCGCAGCGCAACCCGATACCGACCCACAGCAGGTGGTCATCACTGACTGCGACAAGGTCATCAACACTCTCAACTCGCTTGTGGTAGAGATGGAAGAACGCTACAAACTGCTGATGGACGCGGGAGTTCGTAACTTGGAGGAATACAACGAAAAATTCATCAACCGCCGTCTCAATCCGCAGAAAGCTGTGCCGAATACCGCTATGCACCATCAGTTTTTGCCATATATCGTCATAATCATTGACGAGTACGGTGATTTCATCATGCAGGCAGGCAAGCAGGTTGAAACGCCTATAGCGCGAATCACACAGAAAGCGCGTGCAGTAGGTATGCACATGATTCTTGCTACACAGCGTCCGTCGGTGAACATTGTAACTGGTGTTATCAAGGCTAATATTCCTACTCGTATAGCACTTCGCACACAGTCGGTTATCGATTCACGAACCGTGCTTGATGCCAAGGGTGCCGAGCAACTTATCGGTCGTGGCGACTCGCTTTATGCTGGTAATGCTAGCGTTACACGTATCCAGTGCGCATTTGTTGACACTCCCGAAGTGGATGCCATTGTTGACCATATCGAGCATCAGCAGCATTATATCGGTCCGTACGAATTGCCAGAAGTCAAGACCGAAGGTGGTGAAGATGCTGGCGGTGGTGCATCACTTGACCCCAATAGCCGCGACCCTCTGTTCGAGGAGGCCGCTCGTCTTGTGTGCAGCACACAGCAGGGGTCCACATCTATGTTGCAGCGTAAGTTCGGAATAGGCTACAACAGGGCTGGCCGAATTGTTGACCAACTCGAGGCAATGGGCATTGTCGGTCCCTACGAAGGCAGCAAGGCTCGCCAAGTTATGTACGATGAAACATCTTTGGAACGATATTTGGAGACATTGCGCGAGATAAAATAGTTGAATGTTAAAAATTTTGAATATGAAAAAAGTTACATTGTTGATTATAAGTTTGTTCGCTACGCTTTTGCTGTCGGCTCAAGGTTCTGTTCCCCAGATGGAAATTCTTGACCAGGTGGCTGCCAAGACTGAAAAATATGTCGGACTGAAGATTGATTTTACAATGTATGTTGAAAATCTTCACAATGCAAAGCGCGATTCGTACAAGGGCAATGCAGTTTACAAGTCAGGTCTCTACAAGATGGATTTAATGGGACAGGTAGTTTACTCCGACGGAAAGACCAACTGGACCTACCTGAAAGATGCCGATGAAATCAATATTACAAAAAATAGCGACAACGAGGCATTTATGACAAATCCGCAGGCAATACTCAAGGACTACAAGTCGAAGTTCAAGGTAAACTTTATTTCCGACAAGTTCGAGAAAAACCGTGCATTGCTTGAGTTTGATTTCTATCCAAAGCAGATTGAGAATAAAAAGTACTCGAAGATTACAATTCGCATCGACAAGACCAAGAAGCAGATTTTCTCGGTTCGCTATGTTGGCAAGGACGGTGTAAACTATCTAATTGAAATTGACAAGATGCTCGAAAATCCGACAATCACCGATGCTGAAGTCAAGTACAACAAGTCTTTGTATCCCAATGCCGAAGAAATTGATATGCGTTAACGATGAGATTGAATCACATAAACATCAAAGGTAGGCTTTATGACTTTTCAAATCCCCGCATTATGGGGATTTTGAATTTTACGCCCGATTCGTTCAATCCTGCAAGCCGTGTGATTGACAATGGAGAAATCAAGGAACGCATAGAAAAAATGTTTGCCGATGGTGCCGATATGGTTGACATCGGTGGTATGTCAACGCGTCCGGGCAGCAGAATAATAGATGCTGACGAGGAATGGCAGAGGCTTCTTCCTGCGTTAGAGATTATTTCGAAGCATTTTTCCGAGAGGATTTTCTCCCTCGATACTTACCGCACCGACATTGCCCGCCGTGCGGTTATTGATTATGGCATATCCATAGTAAACGACATCAGTGGTGGCGATGCCGACCCGTTGATGTTTGAGACGGTTGCATGTCTGCACATACCTTATATTATTATGCACGGCGCTTCCAATCCGCTGACAATGCACAATGGAACAGAATACAAATCTTTCCCTGGCGACATACTGCACTTCTTTTCTGAGAAAGTCAACAAGTTGCATTCTTTGGGCGTTTCCGACATCATCATCGACCCTGGTTTTGGTTTTTCCAAAACCATTGACCAGAACTACGAACTTATGGAACATCTTGGAGACTTTGGTATGTTCGAACTGCCCTTGCTGGTTGGCATTTCGCGGAAGTCGATGCTTTGGAAATATCTGGGCATTACTGTCGAAAACGCGCTTAACGGCACTACCGTGCTAAATACAATCGCCTTGCAAAAGGGTGCAGATATTCTTCGTGTCCACGATGTGAAGGAGGCTGTTGAGGTGGTGAAAATTTGTGGAAAGTTGCGAATGTTATAGTTTCCCTCCGTATTTTGGGTGTTATTGTAGAGACGTTGCGAGCAACGTCGGAAATCATTTTTCAAAAAAATCCTATATGATTTCCACAAACGTGGAAATTATTGTATAAATACCTAACAGTATTATTATCGAGCCACCTACGCGGTTGATTACCAAGAAGTGACGAGGTCGTATCTTCTTACGGAAGAAACTGAGCGACATTGTAAGGAAGGTCCACCACGAGAACGAACCAAGGATAAAGCCAAGCATTATGAATATGCCCTTTAACAGTTCGTTGCTGTCGGAAACACCATCGCCGACTCCAACATTAAACATTGCAAAGAAGGCAAAGATGTAGGTCATTGCCCCGATGAAGTTCGAAAGCGTGAGCCCAACCACCGATATGAAATCCTGCCATAACGAGTTGCGGTTGTCCTTGCTTTGCCTGATGTCCTTAATGACATTGCGCTTGAACATGAACACGCCGAAAATGATGACAATGATTCCTCCGATTACACCAAGTATGGGTTTATATTCCTGGATTGTATTGAAAATGAGCGAATAAAGGAAATATGAAAGGGCTGCCATCAGGGTGTCGGCAAACACAACGCCTACGCCCGAAATGAACGACGATATACGCGGACGCGTGAGTGCTCGCTGTATGCAAAGCACTGCAACTGGCCCCACAGTTATGGAAGCCGTAAGCCCTACCATTGCCCCGTCACATATCTCTGAAATCATACTGCAAAGAAACAAACTTTTTTTCAAAGTATGTGTACTAAAAAACGTTATTTTTGGAACAAAAATTTTCATAATGGACTTTCAATCGACAAAGGCTTTGCTTGATGAGAGGTACGAAAAGTTTGCAGTGCCTAGTTTCGTGGAGAACGACCCCGTGCAGATTCCACATTCGTTTTCGCGCAAGGAAGATATAGAAATAAGCGGTTTTTTGGCATCGATGATTGCGTGGGGCAATCGTAAGATGATAATAAACAATGCGAAACGCTTTATGCAGTTGATGGACAATGCCCCATACGATTTCGTGATGAACTTTGAGGATAAGGACTTGAAATCGCTAGATGCTGCCGTTCACCGCACTTTCAATGGCGACGATATGCGTTTCTTTGTTCGTTCGCTTGCCAATATCTATCGCAATCACGGTGGACTGGAATCGGTTTTCTGCAAGTTTCCCGAGATGGACAAGAATCTGATGAACGTTCATTCTGTCTTGTTTGAGATTTCGCACGAGACACGCAATATGCGCCACATTTCCGACATCACCAAAGGTTCGGCAGCCAAACGTTTGAATATGTTTCTGCGCTGGATGGTGCGCGACGATGGACGAGGCATTGATTTCGGACTGTGGAAGGGCATAAGTCCTGCCGACCTGCTTATTCCACTCGATGTGCATTGTGGACGTTGTGCACGTGACCTCGGACTACTTTCGCGCAACCAGAACGATTGGAAAGCCGTGCTTGAACTTACTGGCAACCTTCGTAAATTCGACCCGACCGATCCCATAAAGTACGACTTTGCGCTCTTTGGTTCAGGAGTGACACAAACGCCAATGTTGTAATGCCCGACAGTTACTTCACATTCAAGCAGTTTCGTGTGTTGCACCGCAAGTCGATTATGAAAGTCGGCACCGATGGTGTGCTGCTTGGTGCATACGTTGATTGTGGCGATGCTGAACGTATTCTTGATATTGGCACAGGTACTGGTTTGCTCTGCCTTATGCTGGCACAGAAGTGCGAGGCGAAGATTATTCATGGAATAGATATAAACGATGAGGCGGTGGAGGTCGCAAAATTCAACGTTGAGCAAAGTCCGTGGGCTGACAGGATAAATATTTTCCATTCCTCTGTGCAAGATTTTGTTCCAACGGAAAAGTATGACCTTATTGTGTCTAATCCACCTTTCTATACTACCGATGTAGTTGCGCCTGAGAAAGGCAGGGCATTGGCTCGTCACGACTTTAGCCTTAATGTTTCTGAGTTGGTGGCTTCTGTCGATAGGCTTCTGTCACAGAATGGACGCTGTTGTGTGATTTATCCCACTGAGCAATGCCAGTTGTTTGAAAATGAGGCATTGAAGTATGGGTTGTATGCGTTGCGTAGGTTGTATGTGTCGTCACGCCCCGATGTGTCGCCAATACGTACCATTGTGGAATTGAGCCGTAAGCAATGCGAAACGGAGTGCGATTCGTTGTATATTGAAAATGGCGCACGTCACGATTTTAGCGACAAGTACAAGTCGCTTACCCGTGATTATTACTTGAAGTTCTGATTAGAAAAGTCCGAGGGTTATTGCAACGTATACGCCCGGATTGTTAAGTATTGACTGCTTGTAAAGTTCTGGCGTTTTTACTTTTATGTGGAAGAGGTATTCTATTCCGAGTGAAATCTTCAGGATGTCGGTTATTGAGTATTCCACTGCCGCTGACGGGACTATCGCCACGAAGCCAGCCTTGTCGTAGCCTTTTCTGGTTACAGAGTTTACAAGCATTGATGTGCCGTATCCAACTTTTATATCGGTAACAAGGTGGAATGAATGGTCGTTGAAGAATGGGTAGCCGAAATAAATTCCGCCGTGGTTTTGTCTAAGGCTGTATGGGTTTGAGTCTGTTCCTGTGATTTTTACAGCATTGCTCATACCGTCGAAGTACGCGCCTATGCGAAAGTCCTTTACAATGAATCCGCAAGAACCGCCTATAGTTATTGAAATCCCTTTTTCTATGGGATAGAATTGCCCATTGAGAGTACAGAACCCGCCTTGCTGGTATTCCTCGGGCTGTGCCTGTGGGAAACCGACAAGTCCGATTAATAGCAAACAGAATATGGCTATAATTTTTTTCATCATAATGCTAACTGCATAGTTGTTGCTTTATTGTGTTTCTAGTCAAAAAAACAGCGGAAATAATCCGCTGTTTTTATCTGTATGCTTACAATTTTCTAGTTGAATCCACCTGTTTTGATTATATCGATTCGCTTGTTGACGCACATTACAGGAATCTTTGCTGCAAGAGCCTCGTTTTCTGGATTCTTGATTTCCTTAATGTACGACTTGTACTGGTCGGTCATGAAGATTACAAGGTCGCATTCTGCTTCGTTTGCGTACTTGTACATTTCGTCAGAGAAGTTCTTCTTGTTCTCAAGGTACTTGATTTCGTAATCGATGAGATTGTCGTTGAATATATTTTCTGCGAAAGTGATGGTGTTCTGGATTGCTTTTCTGCTGAAACCGTCGCTATCCTTGTACGAAATGATGTAAACCTTGCTTTCGAACAAAGTGTTAAGGAATCTTACCCATTGTACTCTGATTCTTGATGACTTGTCTGCATCAATCGGGATGAGAATGCGGTCGTACTCACCGTAGATTGGCGGGTTCTGTACGAGAACGAACGGGATTGTGATGAACTTTTCAACAATCTTTATGGCCTTTTTCAGGTTCTTGGTTCCGTGAGTTCCCATAACGGCGAGGAGAGCGTTTATTTCAATGCCATAGTTGTAGATTTCCTTGTCGATGTCGCCTTTTCTTACTTCGACAGTAACTTCAAGGTTTGGCTTGTCTTTCTTGAAATCGTCAACTATTGCCTGCATCTTGGCCTTTGCTGGCTCTATCTCTTCTGTCTTTGATACAATGTGGATTACATTGATAGGATTGTTGTGAGTCTTGCCAATCATATAGGCGTGTTCAAGGGCGTATGCTCCTACCTCTGTAAAGTCGTGCGGTACTAATATTGGTTTCATACTTTCTTTATTATGAAGTAATAAATTAAAAAACAATTCTCATTGTCGGCAAATTTATAAAACATATTCGTACCGACAAAGGATTTTCGACATTTTTTTCATAAGTAATTTTACGTATATGCACTAAGCATTGAACCACGATGCAATGGCTTTACGTTGCTACAAAACAATTTGAATCATTGGATTTTCAAATCCTCTAATTTTCAAATGGTGCAGCCAACCTTTAGCTCGGTGTTGTCAATAATACGAATGTAAACGAATGTGTTCGCTACGCTCACGTTGAACTGTTGAACTTTAAACGCCGCCTTAGCCCTTCAAGTCTAGCAGTTGTATCTGCAGTGTGGTCTGATTCATAAAGTTGTTCTCTGCCAAGTGATAGCAGATGTCGAACGGCTTGTAGTCGGAAATTGTGTCGTAGCAATTGCCAAAGCCGAATCCTATGCCGTCGATGCAGTTGTTGTCGCCAACCTGCTGTACTATTTTCAGTTTCAGGTGCTCGAGGTTCTTGCCAATCTGACGTCCCATTCCGTTGTCGTAGATTTGCCTCGATGCAAAAATAGGCGACATATTTCCTGGTCCGAAAGGTGCGAATTGCTTCAGTATGCGGAAAGTCTTCGGTGTGATTTCCTTGATTAGGATTTCGGTGTCGATTCGGATTATTGGATGTCGCTGTTCTTCGGTAATGTTGGCTTTAACGTATTCCTCGAATCTCTGCTTGAACGGCTCAAGGTTTTCCTTCTTCATTGTAAGTCCTGCCGCGTATGTGTGTCCACCAAAACTTTCAAGCAAGTCGCCACAGGCTGTTACGGCACTGTAGAGGTCAAAACCTTCGACAGAACGTGCCGAGCCGACCACGAGACCATTGTTTTCGGTAAGCACGATTGTAGGTCTGTAGTACGATTCGGTAAGACGCGAAGCAACGATTCCAACCACGCCCTTATGCCAGTTGGGAGAGAAAACAACTGTTGAGTAAGCATTCTTCAGGTTTTCGTCGGCTTCTATCTGTGCGATTGCTTCTTCGGTAATGTTACGGTCAATTTCCTTGCGGTAACTATTCATTCCATCGATTGAATTGCCGATTTGCAGTGCAAAGTCGCGGTCGGTGGTGGTAAGCAGTTCGACGGCTGTCTTGCCAGTGTCGATACGACCTGCCGCATTTATACGTGGACCAATCTTGAAAACTATGTCATTGATTTGTATCTCCTTGTTGCTTAGGTCGGTAAGGTCGATTATGCTTTCAAGTCCAGTACACGGCGAGGTGTTCAGTTCCTGCAGACCGTAGTAAGCCAATATGCGGTTTTCGTCAATTATCGGCACAATGTCGGAGCCTATGCTCACGGCGACAAGGTCGAGGTATCGTGTGATGTCCTCGAGGTCGAGGTTGTGCTTCTGTATGTATCCTTGCAAAAGTTTGAACGCCACTCCGCAGCCCGAAAGTTCGTTGAACGGGTATCCGCAGTCGGGACGCTTTGGGTCGAGTACTGCGAAGGCATTCGGCAGTTCATCGCCTACAGTGTGGTGGTCGCAAACAATCACATCAATGCCCTTACTGTTGGCGTAGTCGATTTTCTCGTTGCCCTTTATACCGCAGTCGACGGTAATAAGCAGCGTCGTGCCGTTTTCGGCAGCATAGTCTATTCCTTGCGATGACAATCCGTAGCCTTCCAAGTAACGGTCGGGAATGTAGAAATCTACATTTGCATTGCGACTTTTCAAGTAGCGCAGCATAAGTGCGGTTGCTGTTGTGCCGTCAACATCGTAGTCTCCGAAAATAAGAATCTTTTCACCGTTGTCAATTGCACGTGTAAGACGGTCGACAGCCTTGTCCATATCCTTCATCAAGAAGGGGTCGTAAAGGTCGGATAGTTGTGGACGGAAAAATCTTTTGGCTTCGTCGTAGTTGTGTATTCCGCGCTGAACCAGTAGGGTAGCGATAAGTTTGTCCACGCCAACATCCTTCATCAGCCTTTCAACCGACTCCTTGTCGTCACATTCCTTAACCGTCCAAAGCTTTTCCGTCATTGTAATTTATTTTTAGGCGGTAAAAATAATATTAAAAATAAAAAAAGTCGGCAACAAATCCGACTTTTTTGTGAACAAAAGTAAAATTGTTTCTATCTTTCTGTGTTTCTTGTTGAGACGCAAAATTTTGCGTCTGTACATTATTGTTTTTTTGTCTATAGATGTGGTATCGCGGCGTGCCGCGACACCACAAATTGTCCATTATTAATTGTCCATTGTCAATTGATTTTATATCTCTTCTGGTACAATTATTCCATCTTCGGTCTGGTAGTTTTCGATGATTGCTGCCATGATTCTTGGCAATGCCAGTGCGCTTCCGTTCAAAGTGTGGCAGAGTTGGGTTTTCTTGTCGGCGGTGCGGTATCTCAATTTCAGACGGTTTGCCTGGAAATCCTCGAAGTTGGAAACCGAACTTACTTCAAGCCATTTTTCCTGTGCAGCCGAGAAAACTTCGAAGTCGAATGTAAGCGATGAGGTGAAACTTATGTCGCCACCGCAAAGACGCAATACACGATAGGGAAGTCCCAACTTAATGAGCAGACCTTCCACGTGAGCCTTCATTTCTTCAAGTGCTTGATACGAATCTTCGGGCTTGCGAATCTGGACGATTTCAACCTTGTCGAACTCGTGCAGACGGTTGAGTCCGCGTACATTTGCTCCCCACGAACCTGCTTCACGACGAAAACATGCCGAGTATGCTACGTTCTTTATCGGGAAGTCCTTCTCGTTGAGGATAACGTCGCGGTAAAGGTTTGTAACTGGTACTTCGGCAGTTGGAATGAGGTAGTAGTTGTCGAGAGTTGCGTGGTACATCTGTCCTTCCTTGTCGGGAAGTTGACCTGTTCCGTAGCCGCTGTCTTCGTTTACCATCAGAGGAGGAAGTACTTCTGCATAACCAGCCTTTTCTGCCTCGTCGAGGAAGAAGGTTATGAGTGCGCGCTGAAGTTTTGCGCCCTTGCCCAGATATACGGGGAATCCAGCGCCAGTAATCTTGGTGCCGAGGTCGAAGTTGATGATGTTCAAGTCCTTGATGATTTCCCAGTGCGGTTTCTTAAACTTGAGTTCGGGAATTGTGCCGCCCATCTTTTCGACAACATTGTCGTCTTCGCCCTTACCTAGTGGAACAGATTCGTGAGGTGTGTTCGGCAGGAGAAGCATATAGCCGTTGAGTTCCTTTTCGGCTTCGGCTTGCTTGTTTTCGAGTTCTTTCACTTGTTCCTTCATTTCGGCAGTCTTCGACTTTGCTTGT
>CAJOEG010000045.1 GCA_905233405.1 uncultured Bacteroidales bacterium
TTCCTCTAAAGAAAAATTATAATATATTGACTATCAACGCCAAATTTTCTTTATTATACTGGCATAAAAATCAATAATTTTTATGTAAGTTTGCACTATCCAAGTCGTTGGGAGCGTGTCTGCGGGATGGCGCAGATCAAATTGCCCGACGACTTTTCTTTTATGGTTCTGGATATATCAATTGTTCGTTCTCACTATGTCCAATCTTTTTTACATCGCGCCAAAAAGCTGTTCTTATACTGGTTATTTTGACATTATTCCTCGTTAAGCGGACATCAACTCCAAGACAGACGACATTTCCATTTAATGCTACTGTTGTATATATGCGAAAAGAGTTGTCTCTATTAAGATATTTTGCTATTGCAAGTGGATTGTTTATATTTTGAATTGCATTAATCCAATCGTTTGTGTTGAGTTCGTGTCCTACTATTGTGTGATGCTTGTTAAATACTATTTTCCCAATTGTAATTTTTCCTTTTAGTCCATACTTCTGTAATAGATTTCCAACATTACCGACATAGAAAAAGATGTTTTCGTTTCCTTCGTAAACCTTTCCTCGTTCGAGAAAAGCAGCAAAACGTGCCAGCTCGGTGCCGTTTTCCTGATCGTATAACCTAATCTTGTCTTGTAATATGTTTTTCGCGTATTCCATTGCCTACATCTAATTATTACTCTCATTTTTGTTTGCACGTACATAATTTTGTAGTATCTTTGCAATCTCTCCTTGGTGAAGTAATTATAATGTTATCATGGACGGGGCTAGTCGCAACAATCTCCTGGAGATTTTTTATTTGCACATACATAATTTCGTAGTACTTTTGCAATCTCTCCTTGAGGATGGGTGACGAGATTTGAATCTCCAAGAACTGCAATGGAAACCGCAACATCCGCTTGGAGTTTTTTTGTTTTATTTCATTTGACTTTGCCATTTTAGTGCAGTTTTTTACCTTTTATGCAACCTCATAACTTCTCACACAGCCATCCTTTGCAACCGATACACTCTCTGCAATAATTTCGCACACTTCATTCCCGTACATGTCGTGGGTTCCATCAATTATCCACCTGCCACTGATATTTATATTGTCACATATACGCAGGTCCGATTCGAGTATCATTTCGGCTGTATCACCTAATGCGTTCACTGTGTACCAGTGCGTCTGCTGCGAATACCTGTTGTTATTTATGCGCCTGTCGATAACAGCAATCAAAAACCTAACGAGTTTGTGTCCGCACATTTCGTTTGCCAGTTCCGGAACCGAACCGACTTTGCATTCAAATTCTACGTGTCCGCCTAATTTCATAGTCAAAATTTTTAAACGTTAAACATTTCGTCTGGACTTCTGTTTGAAATCCGCTGCAAAGGTCGGGCAACCAGAAAACACAAGTCGGTTTTTAAACACTTACTTTCGTTTATTAGTCGTTTCTTGTCATTTATACACGGATATATTGCTATATTACAACATTTTCATTCAACAAACATCAAAATTTCTAATTCAACAAAATACTTTTTCCCATTCGCTATTAATGTTATGTTAAACCTCGAATTAAAACTTGTGACTAAAAAATAGCACACTATCTTTGCACCGATTTTGAAAATTGGTACAAAGAGTTTTGCTATGCAGAAAACACTGGGAGTAAAGACCGACATAATGAACGTTGCAGAAAGGCTATTCTGCCGCTTCGGATTCAACAAGATTTCGATGGACCGTATAGCCAAGGAGTCCAAGCACGCAAAAGGAAGCGTTTACTACCATTTTTCGAGCAAACTCAACCTAATGAACTCAATCCTCGAGAGCGAACTTGAGAAAATCCGCACCGACCTGCTTGCAATAATAAACGACAGCACCTTGTCGGAACCCGAAAAGATAAAAAGGTATGCATTTGTCCGAATGGAAAGTATGAACAATAGGTATTCGTACCATAATGCCTTGAAAAATAGAGTCCTGGAAAGCGGTGACAAGCAACTTATGGAATGCTTTTCGAAGGTTCACGACGCACTGGTGACTTGGGAAAAGGAACAACTTACGGCAATAATCGTGTCGGGCAAAAACAAAGGCGTTTTCCGTCAGGAAATCGATGCTTCAAAATACGTCAACTCATTAATTATGATGCTGTCGTCGCTCGAGTTCCCATTCTTCATTTTCAATCTCTACGACAAGTACAAGAACTCGTTTGACTATATGATAGATGAGATAATATTCAGACCTTTAGAAACAATTTAGACCAAAACAATAAATCGGTACAAAATGAAAGCAAAAATTTTAAGCGCAATATTGATATTTGGAGTCTTTGTCGGCGTATTCTCGTCGTGCCAGAACAGTCCACGCCCGTACATAGGCGAATACACTTATCAAAGCGACGGCAAACTAACAATTGGATTTGTAGATTATGGCATTGACGTTCCAATAACCGACAAGATGGGACAAATGCAGATAATGAAAGGCGATGAAAAGGGAACTGTAGCCATAATAAAAACATCTATAACCGGTGACATCAAGCGTTTGGACGGAGAAGTGGTAGATGGAGAACTTAGAATCGATGAATACACCTACGAAAAGGAAATTGACCTTGATACCATTATTAATGGGAAGGCGAAAATTACATATACGGCACGAGGAAGGGTGCGCGACAACACTATCGTGTTCGACGACAACTATTCTGGATTCTTTACCGAAAAGGAAACTGGTGCGGTTGGCACAATCAAAAGCAATAATGCAATAACCATAGCAAAACTAAACGACTAATGAAACAAATTGCGATTTTTTTCACAATGATGATGTTCGCCCTCGCAACATTGGCACAGGGCAACGCCGAAAAAATATGCGGCACTTACCTTGTAATCGAGAAGAGCGAAGTATCAAAGGTAAAGGTTACGCGAATGTCAAACGGCAATTTTGAAGGCAAGATTGTGTGGATGAAAAATCCCACCTTTGAAGACGGTTCGCCAAAGACAGATGTCATGAATCCCGATCCAAGCAAACGCAACACTCCTGCCGACAAGATTGTACTTCTGCACAACTTCAAGTATAACAGCAAGGATGACGAGTGGAGCGGTGAAATCTACAATCCAGTAGAAGGAGATATGTACAAGGCATACGCGAAATTCGAGTCGGACAAGAAACTGAAAGTCCGTGGTTATGTAGGACTTCCGATTTTCGGTCGCAGTATGTACTGGATGAAACTTGATGAATAACATAAGAATAACAAAGACATGAAAGTCGTAAAGAAGCAACGTAACAGTAAGTCGTGCATCATCTGCGGCATGGACAACCCTTCGAGCGTGAAGGCTATGTTCTACGAGATGGAAAACGGTGAACTGCGCGGCTTGTTCACATTCAGGAACGAGCATCAAAGTTACCCGGGGCGTGTACACGGCGGAATGATAACGGCAATGCTCGACGAACTCATTGGTCGTGCCTTGTGGATTAAGGAACCCGAAAGCCTTGCAGTAACTACGACCATCACGGTAAAGTATCGCCGTCCGATGCCTATTGGCGTACAGTTGCGCGGTGTAGCAAGGCTAACTCAGGATTCATCGCGTGGCTTTATAGGTGTGGGCGAAATATACGATGCTAGCGGCAAATTGCTTGCAGCCGCCGAAGGTACATACATGAGGCTCAACAACGAGGTAATTGGCGACTTTGATATTCACGAGGAGATGAAATACCTCGTCGAAGATAATATTACGGAGATAGAATAATGAAACGTATTACCATCATACTGATGCTTGCTGCCGTTGTTCTTGCTGGGTGCAAGGACAAGGAGAAGAAAACCGAGGAGCGCGTGATTTCGGTCAACGTCAAGGTGATAGAGGAGGAAACCTTTGGCGAAAAGCGCAACTATGTCGGCACCATTGAGGCATCGGAAGCAATAACGCTCAGTTTCGAGGCCGGTGGCAATGTGAAGGATGTGTTCGTGAAGGTTGGCGACAACGTACATGCAGGTCAGCTACTTGCACGGCTCGACAAAACCTCGGCACAAAGTTCCTACGATGCTGCCAAATCGACCCTTGAGCAGGCCGAGGACGGTTACCGCCGTGCCAAGCTCTCCCCGAAGTGCGTTGGGTCGAAATTCAGACCAAACTCGCACAGGCTCAGTCGATGGAAAATATTTCGCGTCAGGCACTTGAGCATTGCGACCTCTATTCGCCTGCATCGGGTGTTATCGGTAGCAAGATGATTGAGCAGGGAACAAATGTTTCGCCACTGCAACAGGCTTTCAAGTTAATGAATATAAGACAGTTGAAGGTAAAAACATCTATTCCAGAAAACGAAATCTCAAAGATTAAGGTTGGAAAGAAAGCCATTGTTACCGTTCCCGCTGCCGACGACGAAACTTTCGAAGTCGAGGTTATCGAAAAGGGCATCGAAGCCAATGTGCTGTCGCATAGCTACGAAGTAAAATGCATATTCACTGGCGACCATGAGAAACTGTTGCCGGGAATGGTGTGCAAGGTTACGATGGACGAACCCGAAAATACTGGCTATGTAATCCCTTCGCGTGCCGTGCAGACAATGTCCGACGGCATTGGCGTGTGGAAAATTAAGAATGGACGTGCAGAACGTTGCATTGTGAAGTCGAACAAGTATGTTGCTGACGGAGTGTTGGTTATGGAAGGCATCGAAAAGGGCGACACCATTGTTACCGAAGGCTATCAGAAGCTGTTTGACAACGCCAAGGTTGAAATAAACAAGATGACTAAATAAGGTTTTGGCTAGGAAATGAGAAAGCGCAATCACATAGAATCGGCAATGCAGCACCACAACATAATATTTGTTGTGTGCGCCGCTCTTGTGGCTTTCGGAATATTCAGTCTGCCAAACCTAAACAAGGATGAATTCCCTCAATTTACTATCCGACAGGGTGTTGTTGCTGCAATATATCCGGGCGCATCGGCTCAGGAAGTGGAACAGCAGGTTGCAAAGCCTCTCGAACGATTCCTTTTTACCTATCAGGAAATCGACAAGGACGGCACCTACTCAATTTCCGAAAACGGAATCGTCTATGTCTTTGTGGAACTGAAGCCTACCATAAACGACAAGGATGCCGTATGGTCAAAAATCCGCCACGGTTTGAAACTATTCAAGACGACTTCATTGCCTGCGGGCGTGCTTGAGGTCGTGGTGGTCGATGACTTCGGTAACACCTCATCAATGCTTCTGGCGGTGGAATCGGAACAGCGCACGCCACGCGAACTCGAAAGTTATTCGGAACAAATCTGCGACCGACTGCGTTCAATTCCCGAAATGGGAAATCTGAAAACTTTTGGTCTGCAGAAGGAGGAAATTGCCGTTACTATCGACGCAGAAAAACTTTCAGCATACGGCATCGACCAGAAGATTCTGCTTACCGAACTTGCTACGCAAGGTTTCCGTACCATTGGCGGAAATATCGAGGAAACATCGGGCAACACTCAGATACACATTGCAATACCTTACGATTCGGAATACGCTATCGGCGAGCAGATTGTCTATGCCGACCCCGAAGGACACTCAATCCGTCTGCGCGATATTGCCGAAATCGAACGTCGCTACGCCGAGCCGTCGAACTATATAGAGTACAACGGAAAAAGTTGTGTGATAGTGTCGATGGAAATGTGTGCCGGCAACAACATCGTGGCTTTCGGCGAAAAGGTTGAGAAAATCCTTGACGAAATGCGCCACGAACTTCCGCCCGATGTAAACATGCAGCGCATTACCGACCAGCCGAAAGTGGTTGACAAGTCGGTGATTTCGTTCCTGCGCGACCTTGTTGAATCAATGCTCGTGGTTATCGCCGTGATGCTTTTGCTTTTCCCGTTGCGAACTGCACTTGTTGCAGGTTCGGGCGTTCCAATTTGTACCGCTATTACTCTTGGTTTGATGTATCTGTTTGGTATTGAACTTAATACAGTTACGCTCGCAGCCTTGATAGTTGTACTCGGAATGATTGTCGATAACTCCATAATTGTCATCGACGGGTACACCGACTATCTGCAGAAAGGTCATTCGCGCTGGTATTCGGCTTCGGTAAGCACAACAGAACTTTTTGTCCCGACACTTCTGGCTACAATAGCCATCTGCGCAATGTTCTACCCGATGCTGAAAATCATCAACGGACCTCTGGGCGACTTCGTGAAACTTTTCCCGTGGACAATCGCTTTCTCGCTGCTGATTTCGCTGTTGTATGCCGTATGGATAACGCCTTACCTCTGCACAAAGTTCATACGCAAGGCCGAAGAATCAGTACTATGGTTCAAGCGTGTGTTTGGCGACGATTTCTACATCGAACTGCAGCGCCACAAGACCGACAAGCCAGGCGGTGTGATACTGATATTCTTCGGCACTTTCGGATTAGGTATTTTCCTGTTCACACAAATGAAAATACAGATGCTTCCGAAAGCCGACCGCGATTGCTTTGCCGTAGAAATTCACCTTACAGAAGGCAGTAGCCTCGAGCAGACCGCAATTGTGGTTGACAGTTTACAACATATTCTAAGTGCAGACAACCGCGTGAAATCGGTAACATCGTTTGTAGGCTGTGCTTCGCCTCGATTCCACGCCACCTACGCACCGCAGATGGGAAAGAAGAGCTACGCACAGTTCATCGTGAACACCGAAAGCGAAAAAGCAACTCTTGCAATCATAAAGGAATACAGCGAAAAGTATGAAAATCATTTCCCGAACGCATACGTCCGCTTCAAACAAATGGACTATCAAGCAGTTAAGAATCCTATCGAAGTGCGTATCAGTGGAGACGACCTTGTTACGATGGAAAAATTTGCAGATTCGCTCAAGGTGTATATGAACTCGCTTCCAGAACTCACTTGGGTACATTCCGACTACGACGAGTCGTCGCCTAATGTGAAAATCCGACTCAAGCCCGATGAAGCCTCACAGATGGGAATTACCCAGAGTATGCTTTCGATTTACCTTTCGGGAGCTCTTGGAGGACAGACGCTTACAACTGTTTGGGAAGGTGATTACAAGGTGCCTGTTGTGCTTTACTCGCAGGTTTCCGACACTAGCAAAATCAAGACTTTAGAGAACCAACTTGTCCCGACAGCCTTGCCGGGAGTATGGGTGCCGCTTCGCCAAGTTGCCGACATCGAGCCCGATTGGCAGAAGTCGTCGATTACGCGCTACAACAGCATCCGCACAATAACCGTCGGCAGCGACCTTAAATACGGTTGCAGCCAGCCAGTCAGCCAGAAGCAGATTGAAAAATATGTTGATACCAACATCCGACCCAATCTGCCCGACGGAATAAACATTGAATATGGCGGTCTTACGGGCGCTAACAACGCTATGATTCCGCAGATTGTGCTTACGATTATCGCCGCTGTGCTTGTGCTGTTCATCTTCCTGCTCTACCACTTTGCAAAAATCGACATGGCAGTGCTTTCAATCGCATCGAGTTTGATTTGCATTTTCGGTGCTTTTACGGGACTTTGGATGTTCGGACTCGACTTCAGCATTACGGCAGTGCTTGGTATTGTGAGCCTTATAGGTGTCATTGTGCGAAATGCAATCATCATGTTCGAGTATGCCGAATCGCTGCGCCGCGACAAGCACAAGACCGCCAAGGAAGCCGCATTCGAAGCAGGCAAGCGCCGTATGCGACCGATATTCCTTACTTCGGCAACAACAGCTCTTGGCGTTATACCTATGATTATTGCTCATACATCGTTGTGGATGCCTATGGGCGTGGTAATTTGCTTCGGTACAATATTCTCGTTGCCACTGATTGTTACCGTGCTTCCTGTGGCTTACTGGCAAATATACAAACGGAAAGGAGAATGAAAAGATTAGTCGCCATATTATCAGCATTTGCGCTTTGTCTGCCAGTTTTCGCACAGAACGAGCCTTCGACTTTCGAATCGGACGAAACTCAACAGGTTTCCCAGTCACTGTCGCTTGAGCAGTGCAAGAGCCTTGCCGTGCAGAACAATGCAAAAATAAGAAATGCCGAACTCGACATCGAAGCAGCCGAACTGACCAAGAAAGGCGTATTTACCAAATATTTCCCGCAGGTAAGCATAAAGGGCGGCGCATTCAAAGCTACAGATCCACTGCTCGATATGGATATGGGCAAAGGCAATGTAAATGTTGATTTCGGAAACTTGGCTATGAACAATGTCTTTACAACCTTATACAATGTCTATGGACCATATATTGATGCCAATGTAAATGTAAAAGGTCTCGACGACGGAATTGTAGGCGGTGTGATGGCGGTTCAGCCAGTATTTGTCGGTGGACGAATCGTGAACGGCAACAAACTGGCAGGTTTGGGTGTAGAAGCTGCAAAACTGCAGACCGAAATGGCTCGCAACGAAACAGACCTAAAGACTGAAGAATTGTACTGGACAATAATCTCGCTGCAAGAGAAGAAGAAAATAATTACTTCTGTAAACCAGCTGCTCGACACTCTTTACCGAGATGCTTCGGGTGCCGTTGATGCTGGGGTAATACACCGCAACGATTTGCTGAAAGTTACCTTGAAGCAGTCGGAGATGAAGTCGAACGAATTGAAACTCAACAATGGCATCCGACTTGCAAAGTCGGCTTTGTGCCAGCATATAGGCATTACCTACGACGAAAATATGGTTCTCTCGGACACTATCGGCGATATTCCCAATCCGAGCATCTATCGTGTCGACCATACCGAAGCCATCAAGGGTCGCATAGAATATCAATTGCTCGACCTTAGCACCGATGCCGAACGACTGAAAAAGAAGTTGATAGTTGGAGAAGCATTGCCACAAATCGCAGTTGGTGCTGGTTATACTTGTAATACGTTAATGGACAAGTTCAAGACCAACGGACTGGTTTTCGCAACGCTGTCGATTCCGATTTCGGACTGGTGGGAAAAGTCCTACGATATAAAGAAGCAGGAACTCAATTGCACCAAGGCCGAAAACCAGCGTCGCGACCTCGACGAGCAGATGCTTCTGCAGATGCAAATGGCATGGAACGACTTAAACGAATCGTACTCGCAGGTGCTATTGACACAACAAACAGCCGAAACTGCCACCGAAAATCTCAATCTAAGCACCGACAATTATAACGCTGGAATGGTAAGCATGTCGGATGTACTCGAAGCACAGGCTTTGTTACAGCAGGCACAAAGCCAGCTCGCCGACGACAAGGTAGACTACATGATAAAACTGACAAAATACAAGCAGTTGACGAGACAATAGGAATTACGGTAGGTTATAAATGTGTTTTCTCATATTATGAAATCCAGGCAATACAGTTTTTTATCAATACCTGATAGTGTTGTCCCTTTTTCAGAAACACAAAGAGAGACACTTGCGGCATAAAAAAGAGACTGTCGCTTTTGGGACAGCCTCTTTTCCTTCGATTAAATCTTATCTCTACCTTTTTGTAATCTGTCTATTCAGTGTTGCACTGCTTGTGCTTACTCTTACCGTGTAGATTCCTGCCGGGAGTTCTTCAAGATTCAAGGTAGTTTCGTATTCATTGTATGTCGATTCTACCTTTACGTACTTGATTGCCCTGCCCATAACATCATATACTTCGATTGTTGCAGGTTCGTTGCTGAAGTGTTCGAGAACGATTGTTACATCACTTGAGAACGGGTTCGGGAATATTGAAACATTCGGGTCGTTTTCAGTGTCGTTGCAACTTACCAAAATTATTTCCGAATAAGTTCTTGTTCCGTCGTAATCAACCTGATACAACCTATAATAAACATCGCCGCCGTAGTAATCGTTATCAGTGTGGCCGTACTCTATATGCTCAATAGAATTTCCTGCGCCAGCGACCTGTGCTATTGCAGCAAAGTTAACTGCATCGTACGACTTTTCCACAACAAAGTAATTGTTGTTTCTTTCGGAGGCTGTAGTCCACGAAATCTCAACCAAGTTTCCGTTGCAATGTGCAGAGAATTCTACGAGCTCTATTGGGAGCAATAGTTCTTTTGCTTTGGTTGATGCAAAGGTTACAATTTTCCTGTCTGTTGAACGTGTGCCAGAGAATGGGATAACTTCCGTTGTCGCGGTTGCATATCCACTTTCAAATGTACCTTCGAATGAAGTAGTAAGACCTGTCCATACAAATCCGCCTTCATTGGCGTATGCCAGACGTAGATAATCAAAGTTGTCGTCTCCACCATCCGCGTTTGTGTCGAAACTATGGTTGCTACCACTTCCGTCCCAGTACAATTGTACAGTCGAAAGGTTTGTTGCATCTGTAGAACCAACAATCCAGTATTCTCTGTCGCTTACGTGGTCGAGGTGTATGCTGCTGCCGTCCATATTGCCACCGTGTTCCCACCAGTCTGGCATTCCATCAAAGTCTTGGTTGTCGGTATTGTACCTTACAGTCAAGTCTGTTGTATTAGCAGTTGTTGCCTTGAACTTGGCTATCTGACCGTCTCCAACCATTGCACCGACGGGGAAGATGAATGTTTCGTCATTTACCATCTTTTTGGTAACAGTACCATCAACAAACTTTGATGAATTTACTCCGTCAACATTATATGTAGCAATTTTGTCGAAGTAAACATCGCCGTGTACGATACCACTGGTAAATGTTGCATTTCCTGCAATCTTTATTGGCGATGACAAGCTTGTTGCATTTATGCCGTTTGCATTGTTGAATGTAACATTGGTGAAATTCAAAGAACCATTTCCAGAAAAAGTCTGGACTGCTGTTCCTGCAAATATTACAGTTCCACCTGCCGACAGCGTTGCATCAGTTCCTATTGTTACATTACCAGAGACATTCAATGTCTTGTCATTAGAAACATTAACCGCTGCGTTTTCTCCTATGGTTACATTGTTTACCGAAATGGTTTGGTTGGCTGTTGTCCAGTTGTGAATACAACCTTCTCCCGCACCGTATTGTTCAACAAAGACATTGTGGGTTGTTGCATTTGGATAATTAGCAGCTTGGACATATTTGCTGTTTTCGCTGTCGTATGTTACCCAATTGTATCTGTTATCCCAATTTATGCTTGCACCACCAGTCCAGATGTAATCGTTTGCTGTCGGGTCGGTAATTGATGGAGAGCCTTCGACATTGACATCTACGGTTGCTGTTGCCGTACAAGTTGAAGCATCGGTGACTAGTACTGTGTATGTTGTCGCTTCTGTTGGCAATACCGTTGCTGTTGCAGCGCCATCGGTTAACACGCCAGTGCCTTCCCAGTCGTAAGTATAATCAGCATCTGCAACTGTTGATATGTCAACAGATTGTCCCATACAAGTCGTCTTTTCTGTATCGGTTCCTGTCAGGTCGGGAGGAAGCAATTCGGCAAGAGTAACCTTTATAGCTTTCTTTTCTCCTCCATTTTCTGCATAAATTATCCGTTCTTCCTTTTCTTCACAAGTACGGGTTATAGTTGCCGTACTTCCTGATATTTCAATGTTTGTAGGTTCTTCGACAGACCATGTTATTGGTTCTTCTCCGATTAGCGTTGTTACAGTAAAGTCATTCAATACGCTGTCGTATATTTCAACTTCGGGACTTGCATTGAATGTTGCTGCAGCTGATGCCAGTATGGAACCGATTTTACTGTCGGTACCCTTAGGTATTGGGTAACCATCGTTTGTGACGAAGTTCTCTGTCCATATTGTACCTGTAAGAGCAGAACCTGTAAGTTGAGAAGTTTTCTTTCCTTCTGCAACACCAGCCTCATCATCGGTAGAACCGAGACCTTTACCCTTGCTTCGTTGCATATCATAAACATTGTTTGCCAGATTACCTTTGCTTGTGCCGCATATAGAACTGCCTTTTTCAACTGTTCCAGTTGCAATGTTAACCTTGACCGTTGAATTTTCATCGCTATCGCCAATGATTCCTCCTGTTGTGCTGGCAGTATTACCTGTTACGTTAGCACCATTGTTGTTATAGCAAATTATGGTACGTTCACCCTTACCGCATATACCACCGACATAACTTGTACCCTCAACGCTTCCGCTGTTAGCGCAGTTAGATATTAGGTTCTCATTGTCAAGCACAAGCGATTGCGACCAGCCTACAATTCCACCCATACGACTCTTTCCTGTTACATTACCGCTGTTGGTTGTATTCTTAATAGCTGAATATGAATACTCAAAGCCAACTATACCACCCGAGTAACTGTCGTTGCTTGCTGCTCTTACATCGCCAAAGTTTTCACAGTTGGTAATTGTTGCAAGTGTCAACGAATTCTTACCCTGCGTTCTGCCTACAATACCGCCGCCGTATGCGTTTACCTTTATGTTGCCTCTATTCTTGCAGTTGTTAATGTTTCCAGCCGAATAGTATTGTCCGCATATACCGCCAAGGTATGAGCCACCGCCACCTGCAATTCCAATATTACCAGTATTTTCACAGTTGATTATATTGTCGTATGGGACTGTTGGTGAGGTATTGCTCACATATCCAATTATACCTCCAGTATTTGTACGACCAGTTATACTTGCACTGTTTGTGCAGTCAGTAATCCTAGACCAGCCGCCAGCATATCCGCAGATACCACCAGTACCATTGACCTGGGTGTTAGAATAGATGGAGTCGCCAACGAATGTACAATTTTCAATTTCTCCCATCTGGAGTGCCGATATACCTTCGATAGATGCACAGATACCGCCAAAATATCCTGTTTCCTTTGTTACATTTGGCACCCCGCTACCTGCCGACTTCATTTCTACGGTAAGGTTTCTAACATATCCGCCAGTTATCTTTCCTATGAAGCCACCATAGTACTTTACAGGGTTTGCTGTTGTTGTGAAATTAACTTCCGAAACAGTATGGTTTTCACCGTCTATATTTCCAGCGAAGAAAGCGGCAGGAACACTTCCGATTGCTTCCCACGCATCGCTCTCTGTTATTGTAATGTCGTCCTTGATATGGAATGTTATTCCCATATAGCCGTTGGTGTTGAGCACGCCCTTGTATTTTCCTCCATCCCTGTTGTTTACTGCGTTACGGAACGCTATAAGGTCTGCTTCATTATTTATATCAAGGTCGGTCGGAGGCTCCTTTGAAGTAATTATATACTTCTTCTTTGCCTCGCCCTTTTCTACCGTAACTATTGAAGTGCAAATATCGGTCTCGGGGTCGGCTTCTGGATCAACAGCTACGTCTGTACTTGTTACATTCACATATTCGGGGAAAGAACTTGTCCAAGTATATTCTCCTGAAGTTGTAATGCGTGTAAAGTTTACGTGTGTATTGTTCCATACCTGTGTAGAAGTCGGGTCGTTGAGATAAATAGGTATAGCAGAAACCATTGCAATATCTGATGTGTGTCCTGTTGGAACAGGGTAGCGGTCATCGGCAAATGTCCAGTATGTATCGCTCCAGTTGGTTCCTGATAGTCCGGTTGGAGTATTGCCAACTATTTGTTGAGGAGTAAGACCGATAGCCGAACCATCGGTGTCGTTGCTTACATTGCTGCTGTTCGATACGCCAAGTACCGTTGATTTGGTTTTGTCGTAATAGCAATATTGGCAATAATTGTTTCCACCTGAGATTGACGCACCAGTATTGACATTTCCTGTGTTGAGGCAATACAAAGTGTAACCGCCGTTGTAGCCAACAATACCTGCGGTTGAATATGATGTACCACTAACATTTCCACCGTTGGTACTGTACATTATGTCGCCCTTTGAAATCTGTCCGCATATACCGCCTACACTTGATGAACCTCCAACATTTGCAACATTGATGCAATTTTCTATATAGTTTCTTGCATCGTCGGTTCCTCCCGAGTATCCAACTATACCGCCAATGTTGGTCGAACCACCAGCCACTCTACCCGAAACTTCACAATTGATAACATTGGTGTAGTTGTTTGCATAACCGCAGATTCCACCTACATAGCTACCAGTAGATTCAACTTCTCCGATGAACGAGCAATTGATAATCTGGGCATAGTTGCTACTTTCAGCACCGCGGATAAATGCACATATACCTGCAGCATACGATGCACAGGAAATGTTGCCCTTTACATTCAGGTTCTTTATTGTAGAGCCTAAAACATATCCGAATACTGCCTTGTATGAATTAGGTACATTATTATTTGTACCATTACCATTTATTTTCAAATTGCTAATAGTGTGGTTGTCACCATCAAAGTTGCCCTTAAATGGATTGGTAGATCCTGTTCCTACTGGCAAAAAGTCATCCTTGATGTTAGTATTGCTAGTCTGTGCTTTCTGGTCAGTAGGATATGTACTCTGGGCCAAGTCAATATCACATTGAAGCTGGAAGTTCTTGCCGGCGAATCCACTTTCGTTCATTATACCCTTGTACGAACCTGTTTCTCCTGCGTTTACAGCATTTCTGAACTTTATGAATTCTGTCAATGTGCTGATAGGAATTGGGTCTTGAGTTTCTGGATTCTGTATAAAGAATGTCTTTACATGGTAATTGTCTGTGAGTTTGAGGAAAATGTTAGCGCAATCCTTTTCAGTGCCATTAACGGTTGGAACATTGCTACTAATTTTAAGGAAAGTTCTTCCTGTTTCTTCGTTACGAACACAATTTGTCATCCAAGTCATACCTGTTTCATTGACAAGGTCGAAGTTTTGGCTTACTAGACGGTATGTCTGATGTGTAGAAGGGTCTCCTCTCTTGTCGAGTGTCAGAGGAATAGCCGCAAGTTTAGCGCCAGTTTGTGTTGCCAATTTTTTCGGCATTGGGTAAAGCGATGCTGTATAGCTCCATTCTGTAGTGCCTAATGCACTTTGCAAAGCAGTGCCTTGCATTTCCGATGTATATTTGTCGTATACTGTAGCTCTGCTATCGGTTCTGTCGCACCTTTGTTTATCAAAGTAGCAACTGGTTATTGTAACATCGCCTTCGGTTGACCCTACTATCGGACCGCCCATATTTACACCGCCAGTAGCGATGCAGGATGTTATAGTCGAAGCATTAAGGGTACCGCAAACGCCACCTGCATTTTCGGTTGTTGCAGAAACGTTTCCGCCATTGTTGCAGAACTTGACTTCCGAATTGTTTTCGCAGGCACCCACGATACCGCCGACATAGTTTGCTGCTGTTACAGAGGCTGCGTTTGTACAGGAAATTATCTTCGTAGCGACATCATCTTCTGCATCGGCGTGACCGCATATACCACCAGCGTAGTCAACAGCGGAATTTATCTTACCGCAGAAGTCGCACTCCTTTATAATTGTCGCAATTGCCTCTGCACATATACCTCCTGTATACGAACCTGTGTTATTGATAACAGCCGATACGTGGCATTGTGAGATAACCGACTTCTTTGCAAATCCTACAAGTCCTGCCACATACGATGATCCGTTTATCTTGTTGTCGTTAGTTATCGTTCCGTTTGCCGAATTAATATATGCACGTCCCTGTATGGTAAGGC
>CAJOEG010000046.1:0-9132 GCA_905233405.1 uncultured Bacteroidales bacterium
GTCGGTACGGACAATACCAACATAGTTGCTCATAATCTGCTGCAATTCCTTTAACGAATGAGAAACAAGAATCAACTCCTCGTTGGTTATTGTGCCTTCCTCGTTCCAAAGAGGAATCTTATTCAATGTTTCCTCATCGGTCATAACAGCATCCTTCGAGTCCTCGAAAGCCCTGTGTGCAAAAACAACAGCCTCGAGCAACGAATTGGAAGCCAAACGGTTTGCTCCATGCAAACCAGTACAAGCAGCCTCTCCTACCGCATAAAGGTTCTGTATAGAAGTACGTGCATACTCGTCGGTCTTGATACCACCACACATATAATGAGCTGCCGGAACCACAGGAATAAGGTCGTTCTTGATGTTTATTCCGATTTCAAGGCACTTGGCGTAAATAGTAGGGAAGTGTGTCATAAGCACATCCTTGTCGATATGCCTTGCATCAAGATAGACGTGTTCGTCACCTGAAAGTTTCATCTCGGAGTCGATGGCGCGTGTAACCACATCACGGGGAGCCAACGAACCGCGCTTGTCGTATTTCACACAGAAGTCCTCGCCCTTACGGTTGCGAAGAATTGCCCCTGCACCACGCATAGCCTCGGTAATCAGGAAAGCAGGACGTTCACTGGGATTATAGAGAGTGGTCGGGTGGAACTGCACGAACTCCATATTCTCAACAACACCCTTTGCCCTGTAAACCATTGCAATGCCATCGCCAGTGATGTGAACAGGGTTCGTCGTGCTCATATAGGCATTTCCGCATCCTCCGGTTGCAATCAAGGTCTTCTTTGCAAAAACGTTGAAAACCTTCCGCTTCATCACATCATAGACGTATGCACCATAGCACTTTATGTCAGGAGTCGCCCTTGTAACCTCTACGCCAAGATGATGCTGTGTAATCAACTCAATGGCAAAATGGTCTTCGTAAATGTCGATGTTCGGATTATTACGAGCTTCCTGCACCAAGGCACGCTGTATTTCGGCACCAGTCTTGTCCTTGAAATGAAGGATACGCTTCTCGGAATGTCCGCCTTCGCGGTTCATATCGTACTGACCAGTGGAATCGGTGTCGAAATTTGTTCCGATTTCAACAAGGTCGCGAATACGTTCCGGAGCCTCACGGACAACAATCTCCACAATCTTCCTATTGTTTATGCCACAACCGGCAATCATAGTATCCTCGATATGCTTCTCAAACGAGTCGTAACTGTTCATAACAGAAGCAATACCGCCCTGTGCCTTTACCGTAGAGGTATCATCTATCTTATTTTTGCAAATTATAGCCACACGACCATATTTGCTGACTTTTGTCGCATAGAACAAGCCAGCAATACCGCTGCCTATAACCAAAAAATCCACTTGCTTTCTCATTTCTTTTTACTACAAGTCAATTTAAGAATGCAAATATAATGCTAAAAAGCATACAATAAAACTACAATTGCTATTTTTTTGACAATCTGACAAAATATACAAATACAAGACCCTAATTTTTATTCAAAAGTACAAAATGGGATGAAAATGAAAATTATCCTTCGACTGATAACTTACTTCGACTTTACTCTGCACTAACAGGGTTCAGCTAAGAAACCAAAAGTTGAGAGTTGATGTAAAGACACAAAGCATTGCACAAATTTGATCAGGGCAGTGCCTTGTAAATATACTGCTTAATTAGAAATCGTAAGCTTGAGCCTACTACTAACAATAAAAAAGAAAGGCGCAGTCGCCTGCGCCAATCAACCAATACAATTATGAAACACTAAGAGCGGGAAACGGGAGTCGAACCCGCGACCCTCAGCTTGGGAAGCTGATGTTCTACCACTGAACTATTCCCGCTTTGGGAATGCAAAGATAATAAATCTTTACATATCCTATAATATTTTTTGCGCCCATCAGAAATCATTACTCTACACCATTCTTACAGAGCAAAATACACATATATAAAAGATTTGAAGATTCAAGATGATGAATGAATGGTTCAAAAGTTCAAGGATTCAAGTGTCAAAGTTCGACATTTGAAGATTTGATGATTTGGGGCGAACAGGCTGACAGGCTGTAGACAGACAGGCAGGTCTTCCGTTAGACTGGTCTTCTACTAGACTTTCAGCCTTCTCTTCTTTTACCTTTTAGCCCCCATACACACAAAAAAAAGGAGAAAGCAGCGCTCTCCCCTTTCGATTTGTATGAAAAATAACCTTTTAGTCTTCTTCCTGCTTGTTTGCTTCGTATTCCTTGAGCAAAGCGTCCTGTACGTCAGGTGGAACCTGCTGGTACTCAGCAAAGCTCATGCTGTACATTGCACGTCCGCCAGTGTTTGCGCGGAGAGAAGTCGAGAATGTTGCCATTTCTGCCAGTGGAACGCGAGCGATAATTTTCTGGAATCCCTTTTCGCTCGACATACCCTGAACGATAGCACGACGACCGTTCAAGTCGCTGATAACATCACCCATTCTGTCGCCAGGAACGAGAACTTCGAGGTCGTAAACAGGTTCCATAATCTTCGGTCCAGCGAGCTTGAATGCCTGGCTGAATGCGTTACGAGCAGCGATGATGAATGCGATTTCCTTTGAATCAACCGGGTGCATCTTACCGTCGTAAACAAATACTCTGATGTCGCGAGCATAAGAACCAGTCAAAGGACCTTCTTCCATCTTCTGCATCAAACCCTTCTTGATTGCGGGCATGAAGCTAGCATCGATAGCACCACCGACAACGCAGTTGTAGAACTCAAGACGACCACCCCACTTCAGCGGAATTTCTTCCTTAGCCTTGATGGTCATAACCTGTTCCTTGCCGTCAATCTTGAACTTACCAGTTGTGTCAACACCTTCTACGATAGGTTCAATGAGGAGTGCTACTTCACCGAACTGACCGGCACCACCCGACTGCTTCTTGTGACGGTAGGTTGCGCTAGCCACCTTAGTGATAGTTTCGCGGTATTCAATTCTTGGCTTATCGAACTGAGCAGCAATCTTGTAAACATTGTCGAGGTGCCACTTCATGATGTTGATGTGGTATTCGCCCTGACCCATAACGATAAGCTGACGCAATTCGATATTGTTTTCTGAAAGCAAGGTTGGGTCTTCGTCCTTCATGCTGTTGATAGCAGCGATGAGCTTTTCTGATTCGCTTTCGTTTACAGCCTTAACAGCAACTCTGTACTTGTATGCAGGATATTCAATAGCTGGGATTTCGTTGTCTTCGCCTATTGCAACAAGAGTCTGTCCGTACTTTGTGCCTTTCAGCTTAACGGTAGCACCTATATCACCTGCTACGAGCTGGTCAACCTTGTTCTTGGTCTTACCTGCGCAAGCGTAGATAGCCGAAAGTCTTTCCTTGGTGTTGGTCTTCGGGTTGTAGAGGTCGATACCTTCGGTTATGGTACCGCTGAGAACCTTGAAGTAGCAAATTTCACCGATATGCTCTTCGGTAGAAGTCTTGAAGATATAAAGAACCGGCTTTGCGCTTGAGTCGCACTTTATTTCACGGCCTTCGGTATCCTTAATGTGCTCCATCTTGTCTGGTGAAGGAACTACATCAGCGATGAATTCCATAAGTCTCTTAACGCCGAGGTCGGTGCGTGCGTTAACGCAGAAAATCGGGAAAATACCTCTTGCCGGGAGACCCTTTACGATACCCTTCATCATTTCTTCTTCGGTAAGAGTGTCGTTCGAGAAGAAGATATCCATAAGTTCTTCATCAGCCTCAGCAGCAATTTCGATAATCTGGCTCTTGTATTCCTGAGCCTTTTCTTCGTATTCTGCAGGGATGTCCTTAATCTCAACGTTGTTGCCGTTCATTGTGTACATCTTGTGAGTGATGACATCGATGAAAGAAGTGCAACCAACGCCAGGGTTAACTGGGAACTGAGCCACAACAGCATTCTGACCGAAAGCCTCGCGGATAGTTTCGATAGTATGGTCGAAGTTTGTCTTTTCGTGGTCGAGCTGGTTGAGAGCGATAATCATAGGCTTACCTGCCTGTTCGAGGTAACGACCGTGGATTTCGGTACCAACTTCAACGCCGTTCTGAGCGTTAACAACCATTACTGCTATATCTGTAGCGAACAAAGAAGAAACAACGCCACCGATGAAATCGTCCATACCTGGGCAATCGAGGATGTTGAACTTAGTGTTTCCGAGTTCAGCATACATTACGGTTGAATAAAGCGAGTTGCCGTTTTCCTGCTCGATGAGCCTGTAGTCGGAAACGGTGTTCTTGCTGGCGATATCGCCCTTACGGGTGATTACACCGCCAACCTGCAGCATACTTTCAGCCAAAGTCGTCTTTCCTGCACCAGAATTACCGACCAGCGAAATGTTTCTAATTTGTTGGGTTTGATAATTTTTCATACAATTTCTTTACTTTTTATTAATGAATCTATTTTCTAATTTTTTGGAGCGCAAAGTTAAGCATAATTAATTGATATTGCAAGGGAATAATTTAGATAATTTGACAAAAACCATGGCTCTTTCATTTGAGCAATGTTATTATTTAAGATACAAATAGTTAGCATTTGAACAAATCCGCTGGCTAAGTTTGTCGAAGTCAAGGTGACGAAATAATATAATGTTCATCAACATTTCCTATTTCTGCGTGCAGCGAATCCCACATCGACAGGGCTGCCACACGGTTGTTGATGCCGTACTTGTTTTCCTGCGAAAGCCACAACTTGCACTGCGTCTCAATGTCGGCTACAGAAATGTCCCTGCCGTTATCCTCCAATTCGAGAACCTTGCCCTCGAGTGACAGCACAGCCACCCAGCCTTCGGGCTTGTTTTCAAGATGTAGGCAGATGCCAGCATTGTCGTCACTGCGCATTGTGACATCGTACATTCCCGACGGGAATGGCGAATTTTCGCCATTGCCGACATTGAGGACGGCAGTTTCGCATCGATGACGCAGACCTTTGGCTTCCTCAGCCATATCCTCCACGCGCGTCCTAAGCCTTTCGGTGCCCGGATGGTCATCCGCCCACGCAACACCATCAATGAAAGCACGACAATATTTGGCATTTATATTACGCGGATGCAAGGCATCGGCCACCTGAAGCAAACGCACATCAATGTCGAGCATCCTGATAAGCTGCTCACAGCCGATTAGATTGCCATTCAACCTGTAACCTTCATAGAAACAAGAAACATTGTCGTCGCCTTTGAACCAAGTTTCACCAATCATAAACTTATGACGCCTTTCCCATCCGTTACGCACAAAAGCGTCTCTCAAAACCTGATAATTCAATCTTTCAGACTTCTCCATAATTACATAGATTTAAATGTTAATACTCTTAAAATTCTTCAATTTCCTTAAAATTCGACCAGCAACGTGCTTTCTTGTACGCCTGCTTGCTTCCTGCCGGGACAAGCAGCACTATGTCTTCGTAGTTTTTCTGTGTAAATGTTTCCCAAGCCACAGCAAAAGGTTGCGTACTATGCACCTTAAGGCATACAAGGCTGTTGCACTCGGCAAATATATAGCATCCTATTTCATCGGGTTTCCCCTGAATTTCAGCCGACAAAAGATTATAACAGCAGAAAAACGCCATAGTCCCAATGCGCCTGATATTTTCGGGAATGACCACCGAACGCAAATTGTAGTTCTCAGAAAAAGCATCCATACCAATCGATGTTACAGTCTGCGGGAATGTCGTGTTTATACATCCGAACAGAAGCGTATTCGTTCCTGTATGAATTATGGCATTGCAGTTGTCGCGCGAATCGAAAACGGGATTCCCGTCATCCACTACTATCGACTCAAGATCTGCACAAGGTCCGAAAACTCCAGCCATACCACAATGCAAATCGGTCAGACTCTTTGGCACCGACAGCGATTTCAGCTTTGTATATGAAAATGCAAAATCACCGATTTCTGTAATATTCTCCGGAAGTACAACGGAAGATATTTCTGATTCATAAAACGCCTCCATTCCAATGCTTTCGATAGAATTAGGGACAATCAACGACTGTACGGACGACCTAAAAAACGCATTTTTGCCGATGCCAACTACCGAATTGGGAATCGTTGTATTCCTGCAGCCAAGCACAAGAATATTTGTCGCCGTCTCAATCAAGGCATTGCAATTCTCGCGAGAGTCGTAAACAGCATTACCTTCTGCAACAACAATCGAAGCGAGTTCCCTACTGCCAATAAAAGCATTGTGGGCAATCTTCTCGACATTACTTGGGATTACTAGCGAACTGAAATTGCAAAATCCAAAACTCCCGTTGCCGATGGACCTCACATTGTCCGAAAATCCTATCTGCGACAGATGTGTCCCATAAAAAGCATTGTCGCCAAAACCGGTTACCGAATCTGGAATTGTCGAATTCTTGCAGCCGGCAATCAGGACATTACTGACTGTTTCGACGATTGCATTGCAATTCTCGCGCGAATCGTAAACGCTATTCCTTTCATCCACTACAATGGAACAAAGATTTTCGCAGCCCAGGAAAGGATTGACAACTATACTGATTACATTCTTTGTAATCGTAACCGACTTTAGTCCGCTGTTCGCAAAAGCCATATCCCCTATACTTTTCACGCTCTCCGGTATCATAACCGAATGCATCGACTTGCAATACTCGAATGCACAATCACGGATAGCTACTACAGGATACTCTCTTGTCCCGATTCTTACGCTCCCGACAATCACGGCGTCAACCATTTCCCGGTCCTCGCAACGCTCCACCGAAGCCGTCATGCCGTCTGCGTTTATCGAATACGATATTCCAGATACTATTATTTTTTTCATTTTTCTGATTTATTTTTGATGATACCCCTATTCATTTTCAAAATTTTCCTTCATAAAGTTGGAAACCAAACGCTCCGCCTGTTCGTTTAGGATTTTATCGAGAGACCAGTCAAAGAACCTGTCGCCAATCCATTTCCAGAATGCATCGAGCATAGCATCCAGCGACGATTCATCGCCCTCAATCGGTTTGAACACGAAAGTTCTATGCTGCCATATTCTTTTTACATTTATATAGTCGCTCCAATCATCAACATCTTCATCGTAAAAACTAGCTTCAACAACAACACTCTCTTTGTTAAAAGTGTATTTATAAAAAGGACTGCCTCCACAACCATTAGGTGAAATATCGTCAAAACCTGGCTTTGTGCCTTTGCAATTGTCCGATTTCGCTTCTATTTCACCCCACGACGAATCGAACAGCACAATGCGACCTTCCCTCGCCAGACAGCAAAGAGCTTCCAAGCTCCCACCGTAATAAAAACCCCTCTGCGTGAAGTTCAAATTGATTGTCGGACAACCTATAGTCTCGTACATCTGCCTGCTAATCAATTTCTTTGAATTAATAAAGTCACACAACTTGTCACTTACGGCATCTTTAAAATTCTTTTCCATTTTATTATCCTTTTTCTTATTAGTTAAACATAATCAATACTTTAGCTGAAAATCTTTATCAGGAAAAAGACAAACAGCAGAATGGATACGACTGTTATCAAGATGTAGCCAAAGTCGCTTCCGGCAAACCAGCTGACAATTCCTATTTCGCCTGCAATTACACAAAGCATCGGGATAAGGAACATAATCAGGAACACCACTATGAATACTTTAATTAACACTTTCATTTTCAATCAGTTTTTAGTTATTATTTATTCTTAATTTACTTCAATACAAGGCCGTGCATCCCCTGACTTGTGCCGTTTTTGGTGGTACAAGTTGCGCAGTTTTGCAACAAATGGTTAGGCTATTATCTCACATACGGGTCACGGTATTTCTCGGCAATCCTCAAAAGTTCGCAGTAGAGGTCGTCGTTGCGCATATAGATGTTGTGGTCGTGTGCCCACTTGTCAATTAACTCCTCGAGCGACTTGTTTCCGAACTTGCTATCGACCAGTTCGGCAACAGCATTGCTTTCACTCAGTCCCGATATGGCGTATCCTGCAGCCATCATACCTAAGTCTCTTAGAAATCCCATAATTCTTAATTTTTAATCAGTTTTTCATTATTTTGATGCCAATTACGGCAAAATTCACTTCTCTACCAAAAATTTCGGGAACCATTTTCCCGAAATTATAGGCCACCTTATTATATAGGCAACCGTGCGACGGAACTTTTGTCTCGCCGTACGAACTTTTTCCTGAACTTATGTTTTTTGCGTCCATAACTATTTTAATTAACAAATTAAACAATCCATCAATTCACATCGTTTTCCCACCGTAGCGTTATGTTGCTCGGTTGGAGCGGCTCAAGGCCGTCTCTTGATGCTAAAATTCTCAAAGAACTTTCTTTCCTATTGGAAATCAATGCAAAAGTAAAATAAATTTCCGATATGACCAAAAAATTTGGCAATTATTTTCAAACTTTTTTGCATTTTACATGAAAATCAGCACAATACTTTGCTCCTATTATAAATAATGCTGTCCACAGACAACATTTTTGTAAGTTTAAACCATAACACCATTTAGTTTTATTCTCATAGAATCTCACACAACTGACTTATATACAACATCATGCCATTTGCAACAGCAATTAGTGTAACGGCTGTTGCAAAATTTTCCTTCCAGAAATGTGCGCATTAGATTTTTATCAATTACTTGTTTATCAAAAGATTTTATTTAATTTTGCAAAAAATAAACGATAGGCTTATGACAACAACTGCATTAAATAATTTATGGAGCTACCTGCAGGGACTTTCTTTGTCGCAAAGTGACCGTGAGTGGCTTGCCAGCAAGCTAATTAAAACCGACGATAGTATTTCTGATATGGCTGCAGAGAAGCGCAAAGACGATTTTCTCCGTTTGGCCGGTTGTTGGTCTGATGCAGAAGGAGAAGAGTATTATCAGATGATGAAGCATCGTAACGACGGACGACCTGCAAACCGAGAAGTTAACCTTGATGATTGACGTTACACACAACCTCAAGCACTTTAGCCAAATGCCAGGCATAAAATGTGTTGACTGGGTAGAAAAATAGATGTAAGCATCAAATTATTTAGTAACCAGTACCATACAGCCTATTGTTGCCACATTCCGCGTACTTGCCAGCAATCCATCCTTTCTAATACCCAAATCCAATCGCCCACAGCGGCAACTTGTTTTTGTATGGTGTTTCAATGTCGTCGGCAAGGATGTAGGAATTTGGAATGTCTGGTATCTGGTCGTAGGTTTTGCCCG
>CAJOEG010000046.1:9171-13259 GCA_905233405.1 uncultured Bacteroidales bacterium
GATTCGCTTGTCAAAAAAAGAAAAATCACAGATACAAAATGCGAAGAATATAAGATGATGTAAAGTAATATACCTTTCATAATTAAACATAAAGCATATTGCTGTTTTCAAGATATATCTTGTCTGGCTTTTGCATCTTCTTCACGCTGGTAAGGTCGGAAAACAACAGATTCAACATCTTAGACCTGCCAAGATGATAAAGGTACTCGACCACCGTATTCCTATTTATACCTATTATTTTTGCCATCTTCGTAGCATCTACTGTGAACGGCACATTTGACGACAGCACTTCCATCAACGCCTTAAGTTTCCGCACATTGCCAATGTCAACCCTGCAAAGTTCAGGCATTTCCACTTCAAGCACCATATTCACCACCTGCTCTACAGAGGTGTAATAGTCGCGTTTGTTGTCCATATAGAACGGATAGTATCCAACCTTCAGGTACTCCTTGAAATTGGGCACAGGCAGACATTCTTTGTTCACTTCGTGGCAAAGGTCGGCTGGATTTTTCAGCAATTCCTCGAGCGGACACACAGGAATCTTTATTTTCTTGTAAAACAGCAGAAATTCCCGGAACGAAAGACCTTGCATTATATATGGTATGCACCGTCTCGACAAATCGGCATCGCCATTCAGCAACTGCAGCAGCGACGAACCGCTGAAGACGATCTTTATTTCGGGATATGTGTCGTATATTTCCTTTATCTCCCTGCTCCAGTTTGGGTACTTGTGAACCTCGTCGAGGAAAAGACTCTTGCCTCCGTTGATGCAGAAGGTTTCGGCAAGTTGCAACAGAGAGTGAGACGAAAAATAAACCGAATCAAGCGAGCAGTACAATGCCTCCCGCGTATATGCCGGATAATTCTTCTTGATGTACTGCTTCATAAGCGTCGTCTTGCCGACACCCCGTGGCCCCTGAATGGAGATAAGCCTTGCATCCCAGTTTATTTCGTCCATTAGTTTCCTGACTATCGCCGTTGATGTATTGGCTAACATCCTGTCCTGCTTTGCAAATAGTGTTTCCATACGCAATAATTTTTCTGCCGCAAAGATAACAAATTTGCCTTACATAGTAAGCATATTTTTACAAAAATGCAGTTTATAGTAAGCATTAAATTTAATTAGTGCAGTTTATAAACAGCAATTATACAACAAAAGTGCTGTTTATAGGCAGCACTTTTATTTATTTTATGGACATGCACCAAATGCACAACAATCAGGAGCAAATAATTTCTACAGCAAATGCATAGAAACATTAAATTTCAGCGGACAAAAAAAATCCGAGGAACGGTATGATTTCATATAACACAAAATCACTCAAGCATTTACAGCTTCAAACACAAAACAGTAGCGACAATTACAGTAACAGTCATTACTATTTTATAAAATCAGACATAACAATCTGTATATCGGCTCTTTACATATCATTCAACGAAAGACTACCCAAATGAAGTTTCATCTTTGCCAGTTCGGGTGTTTGCGCTAGCATTACATTCACCTTCTCCTTCAAAACCTTTGCATTATACTTGTCTTCGCGCTTTTTGAGTTCATAAATCCAGGCTTCCCTGGCAATCGGGTCGGCGACAATCAAGTCTATCTCGTTTGTACCTTTCCTGTCCCACCACTTGCCGATTATGTATTTGCCCTTCTCGGCAAACTTGGTTGCAAAATAGCGTTCCATCATAAAGCCAGAAACGGTGCTGTAGTCGCGTTCGATAATGGCTGCTAGCGATTTAAGAGCATTGTTCTCGACAAGCGACTGGTATTTGTAAAAGAATCGAAACCAGAAAATCAGAAAACAATCGTTGAGCTGGTAGCGGACTTTCTTGCTGTTAGGCTTCGAGAATATCGGCAACGACTTGGTAATTAGACGGTAATAGTTTTCCAGACGAATCAGGTAGCTACCAATGTTGTCAAGCCCCAACTCGTCCTCAATTTCAGCACGGGTTTTCATTCCGCTGGCAATGCTGACAAGAATGGAAAAATAAGTCGCATAGTCGGAGCCAAATTCCTCTATCAGAATGTTCTTGCCCTCGGTGATAAACGGCGAATTTTCCATTGTGAGTGCCGCAAGCATCTTGTCTTTCGTAATATTCCCATTGTCGAGCAACAACGACACATACCACGGTACGCCCCCCGTAATGCTGAACAACGCCAGCAAGTCCTCTGCTGTGTAATTTGGGTTGAAGTCCGCCAGAATGTCTTTCAGCGTGGAAGTGGAAAACGGACGGAGCGTCATCTGCGCATTGGCACGACCGAAAAGCGGTTCGTTATAGTCCTCGAATAATTTCTTCATCAGAGTAAATACAGAACCACTGATTATCAAGTTCAGATGGCTGTTTTCCCTATACAAGTCCCAGTCGCGCTGGATGTCGCTGTATATGGAAGGATTTACTTTCAAGAAGTTCTGAAATTCGTCAATTATCAAGGTAAAAGGTCTTTTCTCCGACAATTGCATCACAATACGGAACACTTCGGGGAACGAATTTACTCTACCGATTATAGGATATGCAAGTTTTCTGCTAATTTCATCTATAAAATCCTGGCACAAAAGTGGTTCGGTCTTTTTTCCGACAAAAAAGTACAGCACGGTTTCGTCTCCGCTCTTCAACGCCAACTCGGTTTTGCCTATGCGTCTGCGCCCCATCAGAACCGTCATTCTTGCCTCGTTTCTGCTCTGCTGAAGTACATTTTTCAGTTCTTCCTGCTCCTTTTCCCTATTGTAGAATTTCATAATATTATTTTTTAGTAAAGAACATTACGGTAATATATATTACTATTTTACAAAAGTACATATAATTTTCGGAACTGCAAATATTTATATGATTTTTTTTAAATACGAATAGACAACAACAAATATTTCCGAATAAAAAATATCCCCGCGCCAAAGGCACGAGGACATTTTTTATCTTATATGCAAGATACTAAACTTAGAACTTATATGTAAATCCCAAACCTAGCAATTCCTTGAACTGCAGCCTCTTACCTGTTCCATCCAAAATGCCGTCGCCATCAGTATCGATAGGAATGTCAATATCATCGTCGTATGCAAGCGTTATGTTCAAGTTAGCATAGAACCAGTTGCTCAACTTGATTGTAAGCAAGTTCTCCCAGTTCACATCAACATTCTGAGGCTTCACAATGTAGTTGGAGAATAAATCAAGCTTGGTTGTGTATGTGAAAACCTTGAGGAAATCAATCTTAAATTCTGCCTTTACATATCCACCGAATTCAGGACGGAACCTCTTGCCAGGGCTCAACATCACCCCATTATCATCGAATGTCGCTCCTTCAACACCGTATGCTCCTTGTGCTGAAAGTGCCGAATCAAGAACAAATGTCATCCTACCCGATAATGGTGCAATAAGCAAAGAGAATGTCATGTTCGGATGATTTTCAAAGGTTGGCTTAAAATCCATACCGAGAGCTATGTTAAGGTAGCCTGGTGCCATCCATGTAGATATTCTTGTTGAATCGGTAATAGATGCATATCCATCGGCAAACTGGGTCTTAAAACCGACCAATGCCGAATAGTACCAATACTTGAACGCATAACGTCCATATTTCGATGCGAAATCAATCTTATCGTCGGTCTTGTAGAACAACACATTTGTCTTCTTTGTTCCCTGACGCATCATACCATAACCAAGGTCGAGGGTATTGTCCCAAGTGGTCTTGTCCTTGGCATAGTTTGCAAATGCATTAAAGAACATATTTCCAGAGATAGATGGTTCTCCACCACCACCCCAATTCTTAAACGCAACCTGCGAAAAATTAAGAGATGCTGCTCCACCAAGTTTCCAGTTTTCATTTTTCTTCTTTGCTGAAGAATCGGCTGCTTCCTGAGAAAAAGCCAAACTTACACTTAATAATACTGATACAAATACAATTAAAAACTTTCTCATAATTATTTATTTTTGTTATTTTCTTTCAAATGAACATCCACCTGCGGGAACGGGAACTCAATGCCTTCCTCGTTGAACGTTGCGTACACTTTATTGTTAAAGTCGAAGAACACATCCCAGTAGTCGGGAGTGTTGACCCACGCCCTTACCACTATGTTTACCGACGAATCGGCCAATTCAAT
>CAJOEG010000047.1 GCA_905233405.1 uncultured Bacteroidales bacterium
CTGTGCTTCGGAGTAGTTTTTTTCCTGCCAGTAAAGGTAGGCGAGGGATTTTTCTACGCTTGCATTGCCAGGATATTTGTCGTCGTATTTGCGGTAGCTGTCGGTGGCAGTGAAAATATCGCCTTCCAAGATTGCTTTTTTTGCAATTTTCAACAGTTTGCCCTTTGAGGCTTTTTCGTAGTCGATGGTATTTTGTGCAGAAATGCTGTTTGCTGTCAGGAGAGCAAATGCAAAGATTAGCACTATATGCAATGTCCTGCTGCATTTTGCTTGTAGCATCTGTAATATGTTTGAGTTGTTTGCTTCCATATTTAGAATCTGTCGCAAGGCAGTGTTATGTAGTTTTTCTTTTCGAATTTCAGTTTGTAGATAAGTGAAATTTCAAATGCTCCGCGTGCGTTTGTCGCCTGCATAAGTTTCGACAGGTTGATGTCGTAGCTTGCTCCGACTGTAATTCCGTAGAATGTCAGTCCTGCAGTAAGCATTGCAGCGTCGAAGTTGGAGAACGAGGTACGTCCGCTTGCTCCGAAAAATACTGATGTTATGACTTTGGTAGGAATTGTACGTTCTGCCAATGCGCCGAAAAGCATTTCCTCGGTCTTCTTGTTGAATGTAGTAAGAATATGCGGAGTTACCGACCACAATTGTCCGCATAAAATCCTAACGCCTCCGCTGAAAAGCATTCGCGGTGTAAGTTTGCTGTCGGCGTTGCAGTAGGTTTCTTGTGGTGAGTTAAGGTGAAGCACGGATAGGCTTACCATAGGCTCTACTTTCTTGAACTTACCGCTATATGCTATTCCTGCGTGCATGTCGACATAGCCGAGCGACATATCCATATCGGTGACGTTATTCGGCAGATTCAAGTCGTAGTATCCTGTTTCGGAGTTGTATTGGCTCGGCAGGGTAATTCCGTCGAGGGTGAAATATTTGTTGACATATCCACCCTGTAATCCGAGCGAGATTGTGTTTTTCTGGTTAATCCTCAGCAAGTACGAGAGCGAGAGCATAAACTTGTTGGCAGTAAGTTTTGTTCCGCCCGATTTGTCGTGGAGAAACATAAATCCAACGCCGAGTCCCGACTTGCCTCTGAAGCGTATTGGTGCGTCGAGCGACACCGAAACTGTCTGGTATGGAACGCCAACAGCACTCCATTGTGTGCGGTAGTTGTTTGACAGTCTGATGTTTTCGTCGAAAAGTCCAGTAGCAGCAGGATTAAAAACCAATGGGGTGGCGTAGTACTGCGTAAAGTGTATATCCTGTCCGAAACTTGCGATTCGGAAGGCAATTATTATAAATATCAGGCATAAAGTGTATCTCATACGCCACGTGAATTTTGGCAAAAATATACATTTATTTTTAACGAGGAAAATATTTTTAAATTTTTTTTCACATTTTGAAATGTTTGATTAATTTTGCGACTATAATGCAGAAAACACTTTTTATAAGGTTATGGGTATAATAAAAAGAATCATTATAACAGTTTTGGCGGTATCAGCATATTTTGTGTCAGCGGCACAGTTGTCGGTTGAGATAACTGGCGATTTTGACGGATGTGCCCCGCAGAATCTTACTTTCGGTTGCAATCTTTCTGGCGCTGGCGGAGATGTAACCTATTCGTGGTCGTCGGGAACCGGCGATGTGTCGGTGCTTGCGACTCCTACCTTTTCGTACATTAACGCGGGGCATTACACCTTGTCGGTTACTGTGACAAGCGGAGGCCAGACAGCTACTGACAGCAAGGAAGTTGTGATTTTCCGTGGGCCTACGGCTAATTTCGACGATACGCCGCGGACAGGTTGTGTGCCTTACGATTTTGAGGCACAAAGCCTTTCTACGCCAGGCGATGCTCCAATAACTGCATACCATTGGTTCTATAACGACGGTTATTCATCAACTGAGGAATCTTCTACCCATACCTACCAAAGTTCTGGTGTATATCCTATTTCGCTTGAAATTACCGATGCGAATGGATGTGTCGACAACAAGACAAGTCAGCAGGTGCTTACTTTGTCGAAGAATCCGACCGTTTCAATTACCGCTCACGATGCCCAGTGGTGTACTGCTCCGCACGAGGTGCGGTTCAATTCCGAGATTTCTACAAGCGGAGGCTTAGGCGGTACTTATACTACGTCGTGGAATTTTGGTGACGGTGCAACCAGTAGTACAGAAAATCCAAACCACACATATTCGCAGACAGGGACATACGATGTTTCGCTTACGGTGGCTGACAGTTACGGTTGTAGCACTACGGTGTTGGAAGAGGAAATGGTCGTAATAGGTATGTTGTCGCCTACTTGTAATGTTCCCGAACAGGTATGCCTTAACCAAAATAGCCAGTTTTCGAGCAATGCCGATGGCGAATGTACGTGGAACTTTGGCGACGGTACGACCGAACAGTCGGGTGCCAGCGTTTATCACACATATACGCAGGCAGGATACTATACCGTAACATTTACCGTTGACCCTAACGGACCTTGCCGTCGTACGTTAACTTTCCATACCGAAGTTGTGCGTGTCGAGGCTTCGTTTGTGACTTCGCCGACCAACTTGTTCTCGTGTTCCTCTCCGTTTGACGTGCAGTTTACAAGCACATCGGTTGGTGATAATCTTACATATTACTATAGTTTCGGCGATTCCAGAATTGAAACGGATGCTAATGTGATTCATACTTACACAGGAAACGGAGAATACACGCCTACGCTTACGGTTACCTCTCCGGGCGGATGCTCGTCGCGGTTTACCGGTCCGACAATCGTTATCCGTGAGCCTGCTGTGTCGCTGTCGCTGTCGGAAGAAGGCGGATGCATACCTTTGCTTGTAAACCTGTCGGATGGTGCCGACGCGTCGGGAATTGTTGATTTTTTATGGGATTACGGTGATGGAACGCCTACGCAGCATACCGATGTGCCGTCTTCGGAACATTATTACCAAAATGTAGGTACTTATTTTCCATCGCTTACTGTTAGGGATACCGCAGGGTGTACTGCTACTTACTCTGGCGACAGTATCATAACTGGTACTCCTATATTGCCAGAGCAATTCGGTGTGATGGACTCTCTGCACAATTTTATTCCCAAGGCAACAATCTGCGCGTCAGATACCGTTGTGCTGTACAATTCAATGTACGAGGACCACGACACTCTTGAATATGTTTTCATAATAGAAATGAATGGCAGTCCATACGAGGAAAAGAGCGACGAGACATACCACGACTATTCGTTCGAGAACGATACAGGCTGGGCATACGTTGGCCTGCGCGTCGACTACAACAAGTGCAAATCGGATACCTTGTGGTGGGACAGCGTGTATGTGGCACCGCCAATAGTAAAGATACAGTCAAGTTCCGACTGCCAGTCGCCTCTGGAATATGTCTATAGGATGAACAAGAATATAGGTGCTGAATTCTGGGACTGGATTATTACTAACGAAACTACGGGCGACACCTTGCGGTATGTTCAGCATTCCACTGTAGATTCTATTGAATACGAATATCCTATAAACGGCAGATACCAGTGCAAGATTATTGCTTACAATATGACTTTGGGAGGATGTGAATATGAGGACAAGGTTTCCAGCGAAATAACCGCACCTGTTATGGACTGGACAATATCGCGCGATACAATTTGTGCAAACAATAGGATTAATCTCAATATAGCTGATGCGGCGGCATTCTCGGAGGTGGCATATACTTGGGGCGACAGTGATGTCCCTGTTGATATTGATGATTTGGAATGGTTGCCTACATCGGCACTGCAATCGACTTCGCACCAGTATCCCGATAGTGGCAACTACGACATAACAATTTATGGTCGACAGTCGAACGGATGTGTTTCCGTTTTCTCAAGGCATATTTATGTGGTAAAGGCACAGGCAAGCATTATTCCTGCAAGTCAGGTTGTGGGGTGCGCACCTGCGACTTTCGAGTTCGAGGTTGTTCCCGAAACTCAGGATCCGTTGCAATGGGTATCCTGGGATTTTGGTGATGGTAGTTCTGTCGATACAACCTATACGCCAAATGTTCCAGTCGGACACACATATACCGATGTTGGAATGTACCGTATAACAATGCGTCTTTCTACCGAGCACGGATGCAGATACTCGAAGGTATTTTCTAACAGGGTAAGGGTTGTTGAGTCGCGAAGCGCAAATGTTAGCATCGACGATGCGGATATTTGCCTTGGTACACAATCTACATTTACATCTTCGGAGACCGACTATTCTGTATGGCACGAATGGTATTTCGGCGATGGCAGCGAAATTAATACAGGTCACAATGCGGTTGTAAATCACACATACGCAGAGCCTGGACACTATACGGTAAGGCATATTGTTTCTGAGCAGAGCGGCGAATCGTTTGCTTGTGCCGATACTATGGTTTACGAGAATGCCGTTACGGTTGAGACCTTGACGGTAGATTTTGAACTTGACAGCACGCTTTACAATTGCTACCCGATAAGCCCTGTGATAACCAGTCACGTCGATTATGCTCCATCGGATATAAACGTTGAATATAATTGGAATATGGGCAACGGCGAGCAGAATATCCACATTCCGAACCCTGAGTATCTCTACACGGTGCCAGGTGTGTACGACATTTCCCTTGATGTTTTGACTCCCGCGGGCTGTAGCGCATCGGCAACTCACGGCATAACAGTAACAGGTCCCGAAGCAAGCATCTATTTGAGCGATACCGTTATATGCGCCGGTGGAACTATCAATATGGCGATGATGAATGCCCAGAATGTTGAAAATGTTGTTTGGGTTGTAGGTGGTGGTAACAGTTATACTACGCCCCAAGTTACTCATACATACGATTATGTGCCCGCCTCTGGATATTTCCCTGTTACAATGTCGATACGAAACGGACACTGTACCATTGACCTTACCGAGCAGGTATATGTGTATAGGCTTACTACGGAATTTGCACTGAAGGACAACGACGATAATATTATAGGTGTAGGCGAGGGCGTTTGTACTCCTCTGATTGGTAGGTTCGAGCCGGAACATTCGGCAGACTGCACTTCGAGATGGTATGTTAACGGTGATTTGGTAGGCAGCGAAAATGTAAACTGGGTTAACGAATCGCTGCAAAACGATATTCAATTTACTGTCAAGAATGTTGTGATTGACTCGCTCGGATGTACCGACAGCATTACTCACGAATATTACGTTTACCACTTGCCTGAATTGTATGTCAGCAACGATACTACTGTGTGCTTGGGCGATACGGTGAGAATATCAGCCAATGGCGCCAATTCGTACTATTGGGCGGACCCGATAGCCGACAGTTTGCCAAACTACGAACTAGTTCCCGAAGAAACGACCGTTTATTATGTTGATGCCTACAGCGAAAAGAGGTGTGTTGCTTCCGATTCCGTATCGGTGAATGTGATTCCAATAAATGATATTTCGTTGTCGGATGACTATCTGCGGATAAATATGGGTGATACGGCTATTGCATTTGTCATCTACGACAGCAGTGATTTCTCCTGTTTCATTTCGCCGGAGGAAAGTGTAAGGATGGCTGGTTGCGATACGCTAATTTTCTTCCCGCAGGAAACTTCGGATTATGTTCTTGTGACAAAGGATACTACTGTTTGTCCCGACAAGAAGTTTGACATTCATATCGAAGTTGACAAGATTTTCACGCTTGATGTGCCTGGTGCGTTCACGCCGCTGAGCGAAGGCGATGGCAACAACATTGTCTATGCTCGTGGTCTTGGAATAAAGAATCTGTTGCAGTTCCGCATTTACAACCGTTGGGGCGAGGAGGTGTTCTTCACCGACGACCTGAATGTAGGTTGGGACGGAACCGTAAATGATAAGGTTCAGAATAGCGATACCTATTCATATTATGTGGAAGCCGAAATGTTTGACGGCAGCATACAGACGAAAAAGGGTAATATAATGCTGATAAGGTAAGGGGGGCTGCGCCGTTTGAATGGCTGACGCCGTTTGAATGCCTGCGGCGTTTCAATGGGCTACGCCCGTTTCTGAGTTTGGCTTACGCCGAGCTAAAGGTTAACTTTGTTGAGGGCTGCGCCGTTCAATGGCTGCGCCGTTTGAATGGCTAAAGCCGTTTCTCGCTTCGCTGTTTCAATGCCTGCGGCGTTTGATGGGCAAAGCCCGTTTATTGCTACGCTGTTTGATTGGCTGCGCCGTTTGAATGGCTAACGCCGTTTGTGGGTTTCTATGTTTGCATCGTTTCAAAGATGCTTGTTAAAATTTTGTTAAAAACAGATTGCTCGGACAACGAAATCGCAATTAAAATTGTCTATATTTGTGAATCGTAAAAATGTACGGCTATGAAACGACTGATTTCTACCATATTAATCGCAATATGCACCCTTTGTGCATTCGCGCAGAGCATTAATATCAGTTTCACAGGCAAGACCATACGCGGACGCCATGTGGATATGGACAGCATAGCGATACGTAATCTCACGCAGGGGTGGTCGGTGACGCTTGTTGCGCCAGATACGGCTTGTGCGTTTACCTTGAACGGCATAACCTTGCACAGCGCAGATGCCATCGGACTTTCGCAGAACGTACCGAACCCATTCCACGGCACCACCGAAGTGAACCTTGCCCTGCCCAAACCCGACAAGGTAACAATGCAAGCCTTTGACATGGGCGGACGCGTATTTGCCAACTACAACGGCGACCTGCCCGAAGGCGAACACCGCTTTGCAGTAAGCCTTACAACTCCGCAGGGATACCTGCTTTCGGCAAACACATCCGACGGGACAAGTTCGATAAAGATGGTGAACCTCGGCAACGGCGGAACTAACTCTATAACCTACATTGGGCAGGTGGCAGAAAAGGCATTGCGCGATGGCGAGTTGGAAATAAATTATGGCGATAATCTTCAATTTGCTGGCTATACCACTTACATTGGCGCAGTATATGAAAGCGAAGCCACTATTGTTTCCATAAATTCTGATTCAGATGTTGAGCAACCGATAGTATTTAATTTAAAATCAGGATCTTTCGATGAAATAATTGCTTGTGACTCACATACTTGGGTTGATGGCGTGACCTATAGGGAAAGCAACCATACAGCCACATACACATATACTAATAGTATGGACTGCGATTCGGTTGTAACACTACATCTTACTATAAACTATAGTGTGAATGTCACCGACACTCATATCGCCTGTGAAACTTTTACTTGGATTGACGGTGTGACATATACGGAAAACAATAATTCCGCTACTTTTACATTGCAAACCACCGAAGGTTGCGACTCGATTGTAACGCTAAATCTTACAATAGGTCACCCAGAGACAACAGAATTCTATGAAACAGCCTGTGAAAACTATGTATGGAACGGAGTGGAATATACTGAAAGCGGTGATTATTCCCAGACACTCCAAAGTTTTGCAGGTTGCGACAGCATTGTAGCCCTACACCTTACAATAGTTAACTCCGTACTTAATATGATATCGGAAACAGCCTGCGACAGCTACGAGTGGAACGGACAGACATACGACGAGGACGGCATATATTCGCAGACATTCCCTGCGGCAAACGGCTGCGACAGTGTTGTAAAGTTAAACCTTACTGTGTTACATAGCGTAAACAATGAATTTTATGAATCAGCCTGTGATACATACGACTGGAACGGAGAAATATTTTCGCTGACAGGCGACTACATCCGTACATTCAATGCTGCAAACGGATGCGACAGCATAGTTACACTGCACCTTACGATAGAGCGTTCCGAAACTGACGATGAAATTGTAGCGTGCGAGCAATATACATGGATTAACGGAGTAACATACACCGAAAGCAACAATTCTGCTATATATACGCTTACAAATGCTGTGGGCTGTGACAGCATAGTGGCATTGCACCTGACAATCACAACAGCCCCCGAAGTTCATACTTCTGCAATAGGAAGCACCTACTATAGGTCGGCAGTTTGCGGAGGAACAGTCGTGTTGGAGGGCAACCAAGTTACATCATACGGCATCTGCTGGAGTACCGAGTACAATCCGACAATTGATGATGCCCATACATCTGAAGAAGTGATTTCCGAAACATTCACAAGCACTATGACCGACCTTGAACCATCAACTACATACTATGTAAGGGCATACGCGACGAACTTGTGCGGAACTTTTTATGGTGAACAGAAAATGCTGACGACGTGCAGCTGCGGCGGACAGATAACGGATGCTCGCGATGGCAACCAGTATTCTACTGTTATTATTGGTAACCAATGCTGGATGGCTGAGAATCTCAAGTATCTTCCAGAAATATATATGCAACGTGACTCAAGTTCATTTAGTCCAAGATATTATGTAGATTATAGCTATTTACATACACAAATGGACTCTAATATTACGGTAGAGTCCGTCATGCAACTTCCATTTTATCGCTATTATGGAGTTCTTTATAACTATACAGCTGCAATGAATGGTGCAGAATGCACCAACTCTAATCCAAGCGGAGTTCAGGGTATATGTCCTAATGGTTGGCATTTACCAAGTCGTAGCGAATACATGGAACTTATTCAGTCTTTACCCGATGGTGATAAAGGATCGCAACTTGCTGGTCTCTATAACTACGGTATTATGTTTTGGAACAATGGTGCTCTAAGCCAATCCCCAAAGTTTGGATTATCCGGTCTCAATATTTTGCCAGCAGGACGGCATTATGCTGGACATCCTAATGATTATGTCGAAGAAACTGCATGCGTTTGGACCACATCACTTAGCACACTTAACTCAATCCATAATGGTATTTCTATTTTTACTATTAGCTATTATGAAACAGATGCGCACGTGGAAAACACTTCTTTCCATCGTGCTAATAGTGCTAGTGTCCGTTGTATTAAAAATAGATTTGAATACGATTGTAACACTTATATAACAGATACCCTTGAGGCATGCGATTCGCTGACATGGAGAGACGGGAGCACATACACTGAAAGCAACAGAACTGCCACATATAGAATTCCTG
>CAJOEG010000048.1:0-9582 GCA_905233405.1 uncultured Bacteroidales bacterium
AAAAGACCAAAATGAAAAAAGAGATTGAAAACTTGAATATTGAACTTAACATAAAGAAAGAAAAATTAATAGAAATAGAAAAAAAATATAACGACCTGAAACTGGCTCAAGCATTCAGCAGTCCTGTTTCGGACGGCAACAAGGAAGCCAAGCAGAAGGTCAACAAAATAATACGGGAAATAGATAGCTGCATTACTCTTTTAAAAAAGTAGTTAGAATAAGATGGAATACAACGACAACATAACGACAATGACTATAAACCTCACCATTGACGGTAGGGCTTATAAACTCAGCATTCCCAAAGGCGACGACAAAAAGGAAATGATGCTTAGAAGGTCGGCGGATGTAATGAACTCGTTAATCGACCAGAAAAGAAGAGCCTCTGCGGGAATTTTAACCGACGACCGCGACATCGTTGTATTAGCACTATTGAATTTTGTATATAAAACTTTAGGCAACGAAATCAATATCTCCAAGAAAAACGAACAGATGGAAAACTCCGTTATGGAGTTGAAAAACTTGAATTTCAAACTGGAAGAAATTATTGAATCATTCAACAAACTTAATAGCGAAGAGTAAACGTTCTTTAAAATATTATCGTGGTTTTATTATTACCCGTATAAGTCTTTAAGAGGCTGAAAAACTTAACAAATTAAACACAATTGGAGCAACTCTCTGATTATGTACGACAGGCCTTATGGCTAGCAATAGCCAGTTGCTTTGCAACCGTTGGAAGCCGGAAGTAGTTTGGAGGCTCCGCCCATTCATATCCAGGGGTTTTTTCACAGTTAAAGGCTTTGCGGGTTTTTTGTTTTATTTTTAAATATATATATATGGATTTAATTATTGGAATCATTATCGGAGTAGCCGCATTCGCTGTAGGCGCAGTATTATCGTTCTTCCTTTGGGATCACATCCTTGTAAAAAAGAAGAACAAGATCGTAAGCGAGGCAAAGACGGAAGCTGAAGTAATCAAGAAGGAAAAGGAACTCGCAGCAAAGGAAAAGTTCCTGCAACTCAAGGCAGAAAACGACAAGAACTTCAACGAAAAGAACCAGAAAATCGCCGTCGCTGAAAACAGAATCAAGCAGAAAGAGGCCAATATAACAACCAAGTTGGAGGAACTACAAAGGTCTAAGAAGGAAAACGAAACACTACGCGAAAACCTTAACAAGCAGATAGAACTGGCGGAAAAGAAGGCTGAAGAACTTGACAAGGCTCACAAGGCACAGGTAGAAAAACTGGAAAGCCTATCTGGACTTTCATCTGAACAAGCAAAGAAGGAACTCATTGAATCGATGCAGGAAAATGCTAAGGCAGAAGCAATTACACTCATCAACGACATAATTGACGAGGCTAAGATGACCGCCAACAAGGAAGCAAAGCGCATCATCCTCGAAACCATACAGCGTGTCGCTACCGAAACTGCAATCGAAAATGCTGTTACTGTATTCCACATTGAAAGCGACGAACTGAAAGGCCGTATCATCGGTCGTGAAGGCCGTAACATCAGAGCTTTGGAAGCTGCAACCGGCGTAGAAATCGTTGTTGACGACACTCCAGAAGCAATACTTCTTTCAGCATTCGACCCAGTACGCCGCGAAATTGCAAGACTCTCTCTGCACCAGTTGGTTACCGATGGTAGAATCCACCCGGCACGTATCGAAGAAGTGGTAAACAAGACCACCAAGCAGATTGAAGAAGAAATCATTGAAGTAGGTAAGCGCACTTCTATCGACCTCGGCGTACACAACCTGCATCCAGAACTTATCCGCCTCATCGGTAAGATGAAATACCGCTCGTCGTACGGACAGAACCTGCTGCAGCACTCGCGCGAAGTTGCTAACCTCTGCGCAATTATGGCTGCCGAACTCGGTCTTAACACCAAGTTGGCTAAGCGTGCCGGTCTGCTCCACGACATTGGCAAGGTTTCGGACGAAGAACCGGAACTTCCACACGCAATATACGCCCAACTTTGTGTTGGCAAGTTTGCCAGTACCTTCGCCGGCGACCTTCACCAAAAGCTTGATGGTCTGCTTGTCGTAATCGACATCGTGGATGCTTATGGGACGGCGAAGAAAAGTTCCTACCAATCGTACATCAAACGTCTGAAAGACCTTGAAAACCTTGCCCTCTCCTACCCGAGCGTTGTCAAGACATACGCAATTCAGGCAGGTCGCGAACTGAGGGTTATCGTCGGCAGCGAAAAGATTACAGATGCCGAATCGGAACAACTCAGCCTCGAAATAGCAAGACGCGTTCAGGACGAAATGACATATCCGGGACAGGTAAAGATTACAGTTATCAGAGAAACAAGATCAGTAAACTATGCAAAGTAAAGGTATTTTGCACGACTCAAAAGTATTGGTTACCGGTGGAGCAGGATTCATCGGTTCCAATATCGTCGACCGCCTGCTGAAACAAAACAACAAGGTCGTTTGCCTCGACAATTTCTCGACAGGAAAGCGTGAAAACATCAAGGATTACCTCTCCGACAGCAACTTTACGCTCATCGAAGGTGACATCCGCGACTTGGACACTTGCCGCAAGGCCTGCGAAGGAATGGAAGTTGTACTTCACGAAGCAGCACTCGGCTCTGTACCACGCAGCATCAACGACCCGATTACAACCAACGCGGTAAACATTGGCGGTTTTCTTAATATGATAGTAGCCGCTAGGGACGCCAAAGTGAAGAGATTCGTATATGCAGCAAGTTCTTCAACTTACGGAGATTCAAAAACATTACCTAAAGTTGAAGAAAACATTGGCAAACCCTTATCTCCGTACGCAATCACCAAATATGTAGATGAACTTTACGCTGGTATTTTTGGCAAAATATACGGAATGAGCACAATCGGTCTGCGGTACTTCAATGTATTTGGCCGCCGTCAGGATCCGGAAAGCGCGTATGCAGCAGTTTTCCCGAAATTCATAAAGGCGTTGTTAAACCACAAGTCGCCTATAATTTATGGTGACGGAAAGCAGTCGAGAGATTTCACCTATATTGAAAATGTGATTCAAGCCAACGAACTTGCAGCCACAACAACAAATCCAGAGGCTGAAAATGCAGTTTTCAATGTTGCATTCGGAGAAAGCAATTCGTTGAACGACCTTACAACCGAACTGGTTGCCTACCTCTCGAAGTTTGACCCGGAAATTGCAAACGTAAACATTGAATACGGTCCCGAAAGGCTTGGTGACATCCGCGATTCGCTTGCTTCAATCGACAAGGCAAAACGAATATTGGGTTACAATCCGCAATTCAATGTCCACCAAGGACTGAAAGAAGCAATTGAATGGTACTACGAATACTTGAAATAAGAAAAAGCCCCGATTTGGGGCTTTTTTGTTATTCTCCTATTTTTATTACTGCTCCCCGAACTTGAACTTCCACTTGGCTTTACTGTTACCTTGCCAGACGTCGATGTTGATGTTCCCGACTTTGTTGCCGTACTGCCAGAAACAGTAGAAGTACTTGATGAAGAATTAGAACCACCAAAAACTGTCCTCAAAAGCGAAGATGTCTGTGCAGAAGCCTTTGTGCGCACAACTTTCTCCTCCTTTGCCATAGTCTTGAAAATTCCAGCAACAGCCTTCTCTGTTACATACTGCGTAAGATCGGTATTAACTTGAGAACCACCAGTTAACATCATAACAGCATTATACTTTGTTGCCAATGGAGTCCAGTACGAAGCCAACTTGATTTTTTCGTTCGACTTTGCAACAACCGACGAAACCTTTGAGGTTATGGCTGCCGTCGTTGTCTTGCGCATATACTGGGTAGCAGCGTCATCGTTGCCGAGAATAATGCTTAGAGCGTCAGTTATTGTCATCTGCGTAATTGCCGTCTTGAAAATTTCCTTTACGCCAGAAGCTGCATCTTCGGCAGAACGATTCAACTTCTCGGTAAACTAGTTAACCTGATTGGTAAAGCCAACCTGTTTCAACTTTTCCTCGACATTTTTCAATGCGGGCGGAAATGGAATCTTTACCTCTCCATTCTGATAAAAACCATTTGTTACACCCAACTTTGCCAATGAATTGTCTGCACTTACCTGCAAAAGTTCCTTAACAGCCTTGCCCAATTCAGTCTGCGACATCGAATTTAACGTCGTATTTCCAGTAGTTGAAAGCAACATATCGCAACCACAGAAGCACGCCGCCATCATTATTATCACAAGTATTCTTTTCATATCTTACAATTATTACTAATTAATCTTCTTTTACGACTGATTTTGCTGCGCGGAAATGTTTCCAGATGAAAAATCCCACACAAGCCGCAATAGTAACAACTCCACCCAACGAATACGAAATGGCCTTTCCGAGTCCAAAACCTTCCTTCTCGGCAATGAAAATGAATGTCGAGCAAACCATTGTCATAAACAAGGCAGGAATCAAAGTTATCCAGTAAAATTTCTTCTTTATTGCCAGATAAACCGTTATTGCCCACAATGTGAACACCGACAAAACCTGATTTGCCCATGCGAAGTAACGCCAGATAACATCGAATCCTTCGGGCGAAGCTAAACTATAAATCAATATTCCTGCGGTCACTGCGAACATCGGAACGGCAATAATCAGCCTGTTTCGTATTGGTTTCTGGTCGGAATGCATAAAATCGGCAATTATCAGTCGTGCCGAACGCAAAGCCGTATCACCAGATGTTACAGCGGCACTTATCACGCCAAGTATTGTAATCACAGCAATCACAGGAGTAAACCAAGTCTCGGCGATAAGTCCGACCATTGCAGGACCACTCTTGCCATCGGTAACAATTCCGCTTTCGGGCGAAAAGAAATATGCCGCGGCGGCAGCCCAAATAAGAGCCACAATGCCTTCAGTTATCATTGCTCCGTAGAAAATCGGACGTCCCTGCTTCTCGTTTACCATACAGCGAGCCATAAGTGGCGACTGCGTAGCATGGAAACCCGAAATTGCACCGCAGGCAATTGATATGAACATCATCGGGAAAATCGGGTTTGTAGCCGCAGCGGGATGCTTGTTGTCAAGTCCGTCCCAAACTTCGGGAATTGCCGGCTGGTAATAGATGAACGCCACCACGATAGCCACAGCCATTCCGAGCAACAAAATGCCGAAAATCGGATATATGCGTCCGATTACCTTGTCGATTGGCAACAATGTTGCAATCAGATAGTAGAACAAAATTATTCCTACCCAGATGTAGATGTTCCAGTTTGGAGTGAAATGCGTATTGAGCAATGTTGCAGGCGTATTGACAAAGACCACACCGACTAGAATCATCAGAATGACCATAAAACCGCGCATAAACTGCTTCACACCGTTGCCTAGATAGTCGCCGTGAATTTCTGGCAGACTGCAACCTTTGTTGCGCAACGAAATCATTCCTGCAAAGAAATCGTGAACCGCACCTGCGAAAATGCTACCGAATACAATCCACAGGAATGATGCCGTTCCGAACTTTGCGCCCATAATTGCACCGCAGATAGGACCAACTCCTGCAATGTTAAGGAACTGAATCATAAAGATTCTCCACGGCTTCATCGGAATGTAGTCAACGCCATCGGCCATACTGACGGCTGGCGTAACGCGGTTCTTGTCGATGCCGAAAATACGCTCGGCGAGCTTTCCATATAGGAAATACCCTACAATCAGCACCGCAATGGCTATAAAAAAGGTAATCATAACAATTGTTTTTGACTATAATTAAACATTATTCTCTCATTGTCATTCCGTAAGACAAAGCGAACAGCATAAGGGACGTTGCTTGTGAGCCTGTCTATACGGAACGCTGCTTGCAGCCTCGCGAAACGAAGTGAGCAATCTCCTTGCATATTGCCGCACTTCGACACGCTCAGTGAGCGGCTTATTACGCTCCCCGTTCCGTATCGCGTTATTGTTCTAACTTGCGGAATGACTTGATCCATACTTATTATTTTTTACGGAAATTTACAGTTGAGTTTGCCTGAGCAGCCGGCATCACAATCATATCATTGATGCAGACGTGAGCAGGACGGGTGACGATGTAAAGGATAAAGTCGGCAATGTCCTCGGCATAGAGCGGAGTAAGTCCGTCGTAAGTATGGTCGGCGCGTTCTTTGTCGCCGTGGAAGCGGACCGTGGAGAATTCGGTGTTGACCATTCCAGGTGAAACCTGCGAAACCTTAACGCCATACGGAAGCATATCAATGCGCATTCCCTTTGTCAAGGCGTCAACTGCGTGTTTTGTAGCGCAATAGACGTTTCCGTTTGCATAAACCTCCTTGCCAGCGATAGAATCGATGTTCACAATGTGACCAGAACGACGTTCAACCATCATCGGCGAAACCTTGCGGGTAAGGTAAAGCAGACCTTTCACATTGGTGTCAATCATCTTTTCCCAATCCTCTATGTCGCCGCTCTGAATCGGGTCGAGACCAGAAGCCAAACCAGCGTTGTTGACCAAAACATCGATGTTTTTCCATTCTGCAGGAAGCGAATCTATTGCCTCGCACACCTGCTTGTTGTCGCGAACGTCGAAATTGAGCGTATAAACCTTAGAATCAGTGGAATTTTCAATCTCTTTCTTCAATTCCAGAAGTCTCTCGTTTCGACGACCAGTGATTATTACATTATATCCGTTTTTTGCTAATATTTCGGCAGTTGCCTTGCCAATTCCAGCGGTTGCGCCAGATACCAATGCTATCTTTTTCATTGCAAAATCCAATTTTATAATTAAGATGTAAAGATAGTTAAAATTTTTGGATTGATAGTTTGTTTCTAGACTTCTATTTTCAACATTGTTGTTTTATCTCAATTCGCAATTAGATAATAGGACCGTAATAGTTTCTTCACGAGCCTAAAACTATCTTTAATGACAGATTTAGTCTTATTGCTACATAGCTAACATTAGTATGCTAATCCTTTCTCCTTTTCAATTTCTTCCTTGTAGTGGTTATAAACCTCGTATGCAATGTCGTTTACCTTGCCGATATAAAATCTTTCCCTGCCAAGACCCACAACCCAGCGTATTCCGTTCACAGGGTCGGCAAGAAACATACCGTCAACAACCTTTAACTTGCTGCTATTAACCGTCGACTGATAAATCTCCATTCCTAACTTGCGATTTGCAATCTGCATTATCCTTGACGAGAATACAGCGTTGATGGAAACATTTTCAGGGTCGGAGGCATAAATTAACGAATTGTCTTTCAGGAAGAAAATGTCGGAATACAAGCTTCGTCTGTAATTACCGTCGTTATCGGTTACGATTAGGTCGTCCAATTCGTTTTCTGCCAATATCTTACTACAGATAAGGTCGTAGGAAAAGTTAGGATTTGATATTCCGATACTTAATTGTAACGCATCAAAAATGTCGGTAAAGATTCCGTCCTTGTTGATGCTGTAGAATTCGTGGGGCAGACTTTCAACCGATACCAATGTCGAAAATGTGTTTGTATCGGCCAATTTTTTTATGCCGTTGCTGTTACGGAAAAAAGTTATTGTTGCACAGAATTCCTTGTAAATACGGTTCTTTCTCAACAGAAGCATTAAGTCGTTGGCAAAAATCTTAGCCTTGAACGAATCGTCAGTTTCCATACCAACCGACTCCAACATTTTGCATATGCACTGGAAATAATTCTTGAAATCATACACTATGCACGAATTTCCGCGAAGTTGCACGGTAAACGAGTCGCCCCACAGAAAACCACGGTTGTCGTAGTTCAGGCAAGCACTGTCCGATGGCATTATTTTTCCGTTGAGCATTATGTGTCGTGACATTATTCCGATGCTATTTGTTTGCAGATTTCAAGTATTCCAGAGTTTGGTTCAATGAGAATTCCCTTCACGCCAGCGCGTTCCGCGGCTTCTATGTCACGTTTGCCGTCGCCAATCATATACGATAGTGCAGGGTTGATGTCATACACAGCCATCGCTTTTTCTATCATCAGACTGTTTGGTTTACGACAAAGGCATTTGCTGATGGAATCGTGGTGGGGACAGAAGTAAAAATCGTCGATAGTTGCAGCAAAATCCAAGAGGTAATCGCATTTTTGAGCGCATTACCTCTACATCGGCTTCAGTGTAAAGACCTTTTGCTATTCCTCCTTGGTTGGAAATAACAATCACAAGAAATCCTGCATCCTTCAGCACTTTTATTGATCTGCCAACATCTTGCAGTATTTCAAAATCCTCTACCTTTTCGCAGTAGTGACCGAGTTCACGGTTGATTACACCGTCCCTGTCGAGGAATACAGCCTTGTTCATAAGTGCATTATTTTGAATATCAATTCCTTGTAGATATCTCCTTCTTCGTATGTTCCGCCCATACCCTTGCTCTTTATGTCGGCATCGCGCAGAAATGAGACGATATTAACAATCTTTCCTGCAGGATATAACGAAGCCGCGCGTGTGTATTCCTCCACAAAGTAGGGACTGACACCCAATTCGGCAGCAAGACCATTTTTGCTTTTATCCTTAGAGTAATGAACCTTCATAATGCGCATAAAGTAGTCGAAAATCTGCTTTATTGCCAGTCCGATGTATGTACTTTTGGGATTTTTTGCGAAATAGTCGGTAATCTGATAGGCTTTCAACGCATTTTTTGTGCCTATCGCCTTTTGTAGTTCGAATATGTTGAAGTCGCGGTTGATACCGATGTTCTGTGCAACGGTTTTTCCATCAATTGGTGTCGTCTGGTCGCTGACAGCAGTCTTGAGTTTTTTCATTTCTCCATCCAGACGCGACAGGTCTGCACCTATGTGCTCGTACATCATACGTTGTGCTTCGGGCGTGAGTGTGATTCCGTACGACTTTGCAAGACTCGACACCCACCTTATCATTTCGTTTTCGTAGAGTTTCTTCGATTCGAGTACTGCTCCGATTTTTTCGGCTAGCTTTACAGCTTTGGTGCGCTTGTCAAGTTTTTGCGTATCTTTTATTGCCAGGACGAGGATTGTGGATTTGAGCGGATTTTCGAAATACACATCAAGGTCGGCAAAAGGCTTCAGGTTCTGGGCTTCCTTGATGATTACTACCTGGTAGTTCGACATCATCGGGAAGCGCCGTGCAGCCTGTATGACGGTATTTATGCTGACGTCCTTGCCGTACATAATTGTCTGGTTGAACGCTTTTTCCGCTTCGGTCAGCACATTGTTGGCAATGTAGTCGATTATCTTGTCGATAAAGTACGACTCCTCGCCGTATAGCAGGTACACAGGCTTGTAAATCTTGTTCTTTAAATCGTTTAGAATCTCGTCGTATGTCATACCGAAAAATTTCTGTGCAAAGGTACAATATATTTACGATTTGGCAACGCCGAGCTAAAGGTTACGGATTACGATTTTAGAATTAAAGAATGCCTACAATAGTCTTGTTACAGGTGTAACATTATCTCCTTGAACCAGTATGTGAATGTTTCTGGATTTTTTTCGATTTCTGATTTAATTTCGTCCATTGATACCCAGCGGAAACCGTCGGCTTCGGTAGGGTCGGGCAGTGGAGTCCCATTCCATTTGCCAGTATATACGTGGTCTATTTCGTTTTCGGTGAGACCGTTATCGAACTTGGCGGTGTAGTGGAAGCTGAAGGCAAATTGCAGTTCGCAGTCGAAGCCCATTTCGT
>CAJOEG010000048.1:9625-20818 GCA_905233405.1 uncultured Bacteroidales bacterium
GCAGCAGGTGTTTGTCCATAATCCTCCAGAGTGGTATTTGGCGGCAGCACGTTTTTGCAATAGCATTTCGCCCTTGTCGTTGAACACCACTATTGAGAAGGCACGGTGTAGCAACCCCTGTTGGTGGACAAGGAGTTTCGGCGCATATCTGGTGATGTGGTCGGACGGAGAAACTAGTGCGATGGATTCCATAATAGATATGGTTGAAGGCTAAAAGGCTAGCTGTCCCCCACAGCTTTAAGGACGTTAAGGCCTTAAATGACCTTAATGCCTATTTTGGGAACTGCCAACCTTATAGCCTGTAAGCTTTTTTACTCCTTTCCCAGCAGCCTGAACATTTCTTTCTTGTATGCTTCAACGCCAGGCTGGTTGAACGGATTCACGTTGAGGATATATGCGCTTATTCCGCAGGCAATTTCGAAGAAGTACATCAGGAAACCGAGGTTGTACTCGTCAACGGTGTCCATTTCGATGCGGATGTTTGGAACGTTTCCGGCAACGTGTGCGTTCATAGTGCCTTCGGCAGCCTTGCTGTTGATGTATTCCATGTTCTTGCCTTCGAGGTAGTTGAGCTTGTCGAGGTTCTCATCGTCGTGGGGAACAACTGGAGCGTCGCTGTCGTCGTTGACCCAGAGTACGTTTTCAAAAAGTATTGGGCTGCCGTCTTGTACAAACTGTCCGAGTGAGTGCAGGTCGGTAGTGTATGAAACTGAAGCAGGGAACAGTCCCTTGTGGTTCTTGCCTTCGCTTTCGCCGTACAACTGCTTCCACCATTCTGCAAAGTATTTCAGGCGAGGATTGTAGTTGACCATTAGTTCCACCTTCTTGCCGTCGTTGTAAAGCATATTTCTGATTGCAGCATACTGTATTGCAGGATTCTTGACGTTATCTTCGAGGCAGATGTCCTGAGCCATTGATGCACCGTGGAGCATTTCCTCTATGTCGAAACCAGCGATTGCAATCGGCAGAAGTCCTACTGGCGACAAAACCGAGAAGCGTCCGCCAACATTATCGGCAATGATGAAGTCATCGAAGCCTTCCTTGTCGCAAAGTGTACGCAGAGCACCTTTTTTTTCGTCAGTAATGACAACAATGCGGTCGCGGATGGTCTCCTTGTCGAAACGTTTCTGCATTTCGGCGTACAAAAGCCTGAATGCAACTGCTGGTTCTGTGGTGGTTCCCGACTTCGAGATTACAACTATACCAAACTGCTTGTCACTCAAATAGTCGATGAGTTCGGCATGGTAGTTTCCGCTGAGGGTGTGACCTGCGAAGATTATTTCGGTACCCATCTTCTCGAAATGAGGTTTAAGGGCTTCGATGGTTGCCTTTGCTCCGAGGTACGAACCGCCTATACCTATTATAACTACGCAGTCGAGCTTGCGCATACGGTCGGCTACATTCTGTATGTCTTCGATGTCCTCGTCGCTGTAGGAGTTCGGAAGGTCAATCCATCCGAGGAAATCGTTGCCTTCGCCTGTGCCAGTATTCAGCACTGTAAGTTTTTCCTGTGCCTTCTTGCACATTTCTGTGTATTCGTTCTGGTTTACGAATCTGAGTGCGTTTTCGATGTTAAGTTTCATTGTTGATGATTTTTATAGTTTAAAATTTTAAATTTTCCATATTGTTGTCCTTCAGGAATATAGTATTGAACCCCAAAACGTTTGCCGCCTTTATGTTGGCTTCGTTGTCGTCGATGAATATGGTTTCGGCAGGTTTTATGTGCGAATGTTCGACAACATAGTCAAAGATGTCGCGGTTGGGCTTCTTTAGGCCGATTTCGTGTGAGAAGTAGGCATGTTCCACAAGGCTTTCAAGACCGTTGATACCGTATGTCTGTTTTAGAAGTGCAGTGTAGAAACGGTAGTGTATAATATTTGTATTACTGAGAATGAAAGTACGGTATTTGCCTTCTTGTTTCAGGTTTTTCAGCATTTCGATTCGTGCAGCAGGAAAATCCATGATGAGGGCGTTCCAACATTGTTCGAGAATTTTATTGTCCAACTTGCAGCCTGTAACTTTGCGGAACTCGTCGTAGAACTCGTTTTCGCTGATGCTTCCCACTTCAAGACGGTCGAAAAGTTCGTTCTGCGAAGCAAGTGTGTATAGCTTCTCAAAGTTGTTCATTCCGTATTTTGCGAATGCTTTTTCGCTCAACTTGGTGTCGATGTTGAGGATTACATTGCCAAGGTCGAATATGAGGTTCGTTATGTTTTCCATCAGAAAAAAATTACACAAATGTAAATGTAAATTTCCATAATCGGAATACAGGTTAAGAAAAATATTTCGACATGATTCTAAAAAGCTAAAGCACACTTTTATTTCATATCAATATTTCCCAAAAAAGATGTAACTTTGCAGTTTGTTTTCATTCATTTGCAGAAATGAGATTCAAGGACGTAATAGGACAAGACGAAATCAAGAGCAGACTCGTGCAGGCTTACAAGGAAAACCGTGTGAGCCACAGCTATTTGTTCTATGGTGCGCCTGGTGTCGGCAAGATGGCACTGGCAATAGCATTCGCCCAGTACCTTTCGTGCGAAAACAAGGAAGACGGCGATAGTTGCGGATGCTGTCCGAGTTGCCAAAAGTATGAAAAACTGGTACACCCCGACTTGCACTTCGTTTTCCCATACATTACTTCGTCAAATTCGCAAAACAAGGCTGTGAGCGACACCTACATCGACCTTTGGCGACCGATGGTGAACAAAAGTCCCTATTTTTCGTACCGCGACTGGACAAACAACCTGCAGAGTGAAAACAAACAATGCCAGATATATGCTGCCGAATCGGCTGAAATCATCAAAAAGGTTAGCCTAAAAACCTACGAATCGGACTACAAGGTGATGATAATATGGCTACCTGAAAAGATGAATACCGAGTGCGCCAACAAAATCCTGAAAATCCTCGAAGAACCGCCGCACAACACTGTATTCCTGCTCGTGAGCAACAACCGCGAAGACATCCTGCCCACAATACAGTCGCGCACCCAGCCGATAAAGGTTCTCGGAATCGCCGACGAACCTCTGAAACAGGCTCTGGTTGACAGATTCGGCATAACCGAAGAAGAAGCCGCCGACATCGTGAAGATTAGCAACGGCAGTTTCCTCGAAGCACGCCAGCAAATCGAACAGGACGAAGAAAACGCATTCAACTTCGAGAACTTCAAGTCGCTGATGCGAACCTGTTACAGCGGGGATGTGGTTACGGCACTCACCTTTGCAAAGGAAATCGCAAAGCTGTCGCGCGAACGGCAGAAAAGTTTCATCGACTACTGCCTGATTATGGTACGCGAAAACTTTGCAAGGAACATCAACAGCAACGTCGCCTACCTCACAAAGGACGAAGACACATTTGCCAAGAACTTCTCACGCTTCATAAACGAAAGGAATATCAATAACTTTATAACAATTTTCAACGATTCATATTACCAGATTGAACGCAACGGAAATTCGGAGATAATTTTTACCGACACCGCGTTCAACATAATGAAAATAATACGCAAATAACATGGAAGACAGAATTATAAATATCCCGACCGACAACTGCGACGAAAACTATTGTTCTTTCTCGGCAAAAGGTTGCTGCAACAAACTCAACGTTTACGACTGGCTTGCCGACATCAACGACCCGCTCGCTCAGTCGAGATATGTGGAAGTAAGGTTCAAGAACACCCGCAAGGGCATCTACGAAAACAACCTTGACCTGCCGTTGCAGGTTGGCGACATCGTGGCTGTGGAATCGTCACCCGGACACGACATCGGAATAGTCTCGGCAATTGGACAGATTGCCTGCTACCAGATGAGGAAAATCAAGAACCTCCGACTTGCCGAAATAAAGAAAATATACCGCAAGGCTCGCGCCAACGACATCAAGAAATGGCAGGAGGCAATCGCCCTCGAACGTCCGACAATGCTCCGCACTCGCGAACTAGCCGAGGAACTCGGGCTGTCGATGAAAATCGGCGACACCGAATTTCAGGGCGACAAGACCAAGGCTATCTTCTACTACATAGCCGAGGAACGCGTCGATTTCCGCGAACTTATCAAGCGTATGGCTGAGGAATTCCATATCCGCATCGAAATGAAGCAAATCGGCGCACGTCAGGAAGCAGGAAGAATCGGCGGTATAGGTCCCTGCGGTCGTGAACTTTGCTGCACAACCTGGATGTCGGACTTCAATTCTGTATCCACCAACTCGGCTCGTCTGCAAGAACTTACGCTTAATCCGCAGAAACTGGCAGGACAATGCAGCAAGTTGAAATGCTGCCTCAACTACGAACTCGGCGTTTACCTTGATGCACGCAAGGACTTCCCCGAAAACGCATCGGTACTACGTACAAAGGAAGGCGAGGCTCACCACATCAAGAACGACATCTTCAAGAAGCAAATGTACTACGAAGTTCGCATAAACGACATTCCTACCATAAAAATCCTTGACGTTGACACTGTAAAGAACATTGTGGAACAGAACAGGAATGGAATCTTGCCAGAAAATGTCTTCGAGATGCAAAAGACCGGTTCGCGTTCTATTTCGTACACCGACGAACTTAACTCGGAAAGCATCACCCGCTTCGACAAGGCAAAGAAGCAGAACAAAAACAAGAACCGCAACAAGGGAAAGAAGCAAGGCAAACCTCAGGATTCACATCAAAAGCAGGATGGCACGCCTAAACCTACAAACGACAAAAACGAACAATAATGAGAAAACATATCTTTTTCATAATAGCGATGACAGCGTTGGCTTTTGCATCGTGCGACAGCAACAAGGTTTACGAGGAATATGTGGAAATTGACGACTATGTATGGAACTCCGCAAAACCGTTGAACTTCGAGTTCGAAGTCAGCGACACCACAGCCTTGCACGACATTTATGTGAATGTACGCCACGCAAACCAGTATCCGTACAGCAACCTGTGGCTTTTCATAAACTCGTGGGCGCCAAGCGGACAGAAGGCTGTCGATACACTTGAATGCGTACTCGCCGACAAACACGGCAAATGGACTGGCAGTGGATTGGGCGACATTTGGGACGACCAGATTCTGTGGAAGAAAAATGTTCGTTTTGCAACCGCTGGAAAATATCACGTAGAATACAACCAGGCAATGCGCACCGAGAATCTTGTCGGTATTATGGATATAGGCTTGCGCGTAGAACTTACCGACAACGAGGAATAAAGATGTATTGTCCATTGTGCAATAGCCAAGCAGAAAAAACTTTCAGTGCAAACGGGAAGACTTATCACCGTTGCAGTTACTGCGGGCTTGTGTATATGGACGAAAACGACCGCCTTGGTGCTGACGACGAGAAAAAACGCTATTCGTTCCACCAGAACAGCATCGACGATGAAGGATATGTAACCTTTCTCGGCCGCGTAATCGAACCAATGATGAAATATTTGTCGGAAGGGATGAAAGGACTGGACTACGGCTGCGGACAGAATCCCGTCCTCGCACAGATAATCAAGGACAAAGGCTTTGAATGCGATTTCTACGACCCGTTTTTCTTTCCACAATGCAACTTTGAGGGAAAATACGATTTCATATTCGCAACCGAATGCTTTGAGCATTTCTTCAATCCCTGCCACGAACTTGACAAAATCTGCACTATGCTGAATTCCGACGGAATATTAGGCATAATGACAGAATTTTTGCCCCAAAACACAGATTTTGCCGACTGGTACTACAAGAACGACCCTACGCACGTTTGCTTTTTCGACGGGAAAAGCATCAACTTCATTTGCGAAAAATACAACTTCAAGGAACTATACAACGACAACCATAGAGTAATAATTTTAAGGAAATTATGACACCTAACATAAACATATTGCGACGAATCACGCCAAGATGGGTGATATTTATAATCGACACAATTATATGTTTCGCATCAATACTTCTTGCCTACAACCTGAGGTTCAACTTCCACATTTCCGACAGCGAAAGGCTTTTTATGCCAATTGGAATACTAACGGTAACAATCGTCAGGGCAATATCATTCTTAATAGGCAAAACATATTCGGGAATGGTAAGATTTACCGGCACTCACGATATTGTGAGGATTCTCATTGTCATTGCCTGCGGTGCGGCCACATTTACACTTGTTGATGTTATTAGTTTTGCAATAATTGGAAAATACATCGTTCCGCTTTCTATTGTCATAATCGACACTTTCATATCCTCATCAACATTGATATTCTCGCGACTTCTCATAAAAATCCTGTATCTTGAGTACAACGAGCAAACTAAATCCAGCAACAACGTGCTGATATACGGAATGGGAAACCTTGCGCAGACTACCAAGAGGGCAATCGAACGCGACCGTCGTACACAATACAGAGTTGTGGGCTTTGTTGAGCATCATAAGCGAGTGGCAGGAAACAAGATTGACGGAATCAGGATTTACCACATAAAGGACCTTGAAAGCATCATTGATGAAAATAATGTCTCTCTTCTGATAATTTCGGAACGGAGCCTGTCGGTGGCACGCAAAAATTTCGTACTCGACATCTGCATATCCCACAACGTGGAAGTTCGCACAATTCCAGAAGTGACAAGTTGGGTAAACGGCGAACTTTCGGTCAATCAGTTGAAGAAATTCAAGATAGAAGACCTGCTTGAACGCCCCGAAATCCGTATTGACCAGGACGATATGAACCGCAACCTGAGCGGAAAAGTCATAATGGTAACCGGTGCGGCTGGCTCTATCGGCAGTGAAATAGTCCGTCAGTTGACCAAATTCAGCCCCAAGACGATAATTCTTTTCGACTGCGCCGAATCGCCACTTTACGACATCGAGCTTGAAATCCGCGAAGAATATAAGTTCAGCAATATTGAAATCGTCATCGGTGATGTCCGCGACAAGGTTCTTGTTGAGCAGGTTTTCGACAGGTACAAACCCGAAATAGTTTATCACGCCGCTGCCTACAAGCACGTGCCGATGATGGAAAACCATCCGTCAGAAGCGGTGATTACCAATGTGATGGGCAGCAAGATTCTTGCAGACACCGCCGTAAGGCACAATGTTGGCAAGTTTGTGATGATTAGCACCGACAAGGCCGTAAATCCTACAAACGTAATGGGCGCAAGCAAGCGAATAGCAGAAATTTACACGCAGTCGCTCAACAACACAGAAAATGTAAATACTCAGTTCATAACTACACGTTTTGGCAATGTTTTGGGTTCAAACGGTTCGGTGATTCCGCGTTTCCGCAAGCAGATTGAGAATGGTGGTCCTATTACTGTTACCGACCCAGAAATCACACGCTTCTTCATGACAATCCCCGAAGCCTGCCAGCTCGTACTTATTGCTGGAAACATGGGCAAAGGCGGTGAAATTTTCATTTTCGACATGGGACAGCCCGTTAAAATTGCAAAATTGGCAGAAAAGATGATTCTGCTGTCGGGATTGAAGGTCGGCGATGACATTGAAATTAAATACACGGGGCTTCGTCCCGGTGAAAAGTTGTACGAGGAACTGCTTGCAACCAAGGAGAATACAATTCCAACTGAAAACAAACAGATTATGGTCGCCAAGGTTCGCGTGTACGACCATTCCGAGGTTGCAAAGCCTATCGAACACCTCATCGAGATTGCACCAAACAGGAACGATATGGAAATTGTAGCCGAGATGAAAAAGATTGTACCCGAATTTGTCAGCAACAATTCGGTGTTCGAGAAGTTGGACAAGCAAAACACCAACTGATATGATGGGAATGATGCTTGTATCGGTGCTTGTCCTGAGCTTTTTGTTGGTCGCCATACCGAATATCCTTTGGTTCGTAATATGGCTGATTGCCAAATGTTTCCACTATGCCCTGCCCTACGCTCCATTCGGATGGACAGCCTTCGGACTTGTCGCCTTTGCGTGGCTTGTGATGGCATACGGATTCTTCTTCGGTCGCTTCAAACTCGACATCAACAAATGGGAATACTCGCACAAGAACATTCCAACAGCCTTCAATGGGTACAAAATTGTCCATATCAGCGACCTGCACCTTTCTACCTTCGACGACAGTCCCAAGCAGTTGCAGAAGTTTGTCGATTCCATCAACGCACAAAATCCCGACCTAATATGTTTCACCGGTGACTTGGTAAGCCTTGGCGCAGAAGAAGCCGAACCGTACGTTGAAACGCTGAAACAGATGAAAGCCAAGGACGGTATTGCCAGTATACTCGGCAACCACGACTTTATAATATATAGGCATCGCAGAGATACGACTTTCAGCCGCGAAAATGCAGTTGCACGTCTCGATAGCCTGCAGCGCAACACTCTTGGCTGGCATTTGCTCCGCAACGACAACTTCACAATCGAGCGCAACGGACAGAAAATAACCATCATCGGTGTTGACAACAAAAACTGCACGAACCAAGGTTTCCGCACCATTGATATGGGCGACTTGCCAAAGGCAATGCAAGGCACCGATGGATTCCGCATACTTCTTACCCACGACCCAAGCCACTGGCGCGGCGAAGTGGTTGGACAAACCGACATTCCGCTTACCCTTTGCGGACACACTCACGCCGCACAAATAAAACTTTTCGGCTGGACTCCCGCCTCGTGGACTTTCACCGACACCGATGGTCGCTACGATGAAGGCAACCAGACAATGTACATAAATGTTGGTCTCGGATGCACGCTTCCCGTAAGGCTTGGCGCAAATGCGGAAATTACGGTAATTACACTTAGAAAATCATAATACTAACAGTAGCTTTACACCATATTGTGGGTAGAAACTATTATTGGTCCACGGCTCTTTAATTTGGACAATGTTTTTGTTTATCCCAAATCGGTCGTTAGAAAATATAGAAAGTTGTGGTCGGTCTTGTAAATTATTGTTATACAGGTATTTATAAATCAAATTTTCTAATGACCGCCATTAATTAGAAAAATGTACTTGTAATAGATTATGCATCAGTCACTTACAAACATAACCACGCATAACCACCTTTTAATGACCGATTTGGGTTTATCCTGACGTTAGAAAATATAAAGTTGTGACCGTCTTTGTAAATGATTATTATACAGATATTTATAATCCCAATTATCTAACGACCGATTTGGGTTTAAAGTTATAAAAAAGTGAGCTACCTTGTGGCAGCTCACTCATAAAAAATCCCAATTAATAATTCTAATACAATATCGTTACGGTTCCCTTGTACGCCTCTGTCTTCTGGTAGAGGTCAACTATGTACAGATAGGTACCTGCCGGCACGTAATGTCCACGGTAACTTCCGTCCCACGGCTCGTCCTTGCCAGTACCCTTGTACAGCATCTGACCCCAACGGTTGAAAACATATACTGTAGCATCTGGGAACATTTCAATATTCTCGATAATCCAAGTATCGTTTACACCGTCGCCATTCGGAGTGAATACATTCGGAATCTTGATGCAGTCGCCAGCCATATCGGTAAGCATTACGGAAGCTACCTGATATGTACACTTGTTGGCATCAACAACGCTGATAGTATATTGTCCCTGTCTCAAACCTGTAATCAAAGGAACATCCGAATAGTATGAATCCCAACCGTACATATAAGGCTTGGTACCACCAGTTGCTGAAACCTCGATGAAACCATCGTTGTTTCCAGAGCACGACGGCATACCTACGCTGTACGACGAGGTGAATGCTTCCGGTTCAACAAGCTGAATCGTGTTGTTCGACATACAGCCGTGAGCATCGGTAACCTCAAGCGAATATGTGCCAGCTGGCAATCCTGACAAGTAGTTTCCTGAATAGAAATTATTGTCCATTATTATCGAGAACGAATACGGCTGGTTACCACCTATTGCATTCAGAGCAATCGAACCGTCGGTCTTGCCGTAGCAAGATATTGGCTTGACATTGGACTCAAGCATCAACTTATCGGGTTGCTCTATCTCAATGGTTTCTGCCCTTGCACACATATTAGCATCGGTAACTGTTATGGTGTATCGTCCTGCAGCAATGTTCTGCAAGAATGCCGAATTTGCGCCATTGTTCCAGGAATATGTGTATGGAGGTTCACCACGGAGAGCGACAACGGTTGCCGAAGCATCGTTTTCACCGAAGCAAGATACTGTAGTAACCGAAACGCTTATCTCAAGGTCGTTCTGCTGTTCAATGCTTGTTGTTGCATTAGCCGTACAACCCCAACTATCGGTAAGCGTTACACTATACGAACCTGCCTGCAAGTTAGCAGCCTGCATTGCCGTCGAGCCATTGCTCACCGCCTGCAATCTACCTGCCGACACATTGTTGCCACAACCTGGAAGTGCAACAACATCAATTCGTGCAGAAAGGCTACCGCTTGCACTTACACTTGCTACTGCAGTTGCTATACATCCGTTGTAATCGCTAACGGTAAGGTTATATGTACTTGGTGCTATGTTAGTAACACGAGCACCAGAATACGACTGTCCTGCCGAATTGTTCCACGAATATGTATACTGACCAGCACCGCCAACTACTACTGCAGTGACACTACCTCCTGTAGAACCGCAGGTTGCATTGGTTGATGAAGCAGAAACCTCAAGCTGTGCCGGCTGAGTTATTGTTGCCGAAGCTGTAGTGGTACATCCGTGGTCATCGGTTACGGTAACTACATAGCTTCCTGCCGGCAGATTCTGTGCAGTCTGCGTTGTCTGGACAGGAACTGTATTCCAAGCATAGAGATATTGTGGAGTACCGCCGTTTACCGTTACAGTTGCCGAACCTACCGTCTGACCGTAGCAAGGTATATTGCTAATATTTCCAGTATTGAACGTTGCCGAGAGCAATGTTCCCTGTCCATTTATCCTTGCAGACGAAGTTGTTGTACAACCGTGGCTATCGGTTACGGTGACAATGTAATTTCCTGCTGGAAGATTTGTAGCTGTTGGTGTTGTCTGCTGCGGAATAGTATTCCAACTATAAGCATAATCTGGAGAACCACCGCTAGCTGTTACTGTTGCAGAACCAGTTGTCTCGCCGAAGCAAAGAACATCAACCGTAGAACCCTCTGCGAACGATGCTGTCAACGGATAAGACTGACCAGAAACGGTTGCCGTAGCAGTAGAAGTACATCCGTGAGTATCGGTTACTGTAACAACATACTGTCCTGCAGGAAGATTTGTTGCAACCTGAGTTGTCTGTACTGGATACGAACTCCATCTATAGGTATAGCCTGGAGTACCACCAGTTACGGTTACGCTTGCTGTACCTGTCGACTGACCGT
>CAJOEG010000048.1:20922-21744 GCA_905233405.1 uncultured Bacteroidales bacterium
GAATCGGTTACTGTAACCGTATAGTTTCCTGCAGTCAAGTTGGTTGCATTTGGCACTGTCTGAGCCGGAGAAGTGCTCCATTCATACGAATAACCAGGAGTACCACCAGTTGCAGTTACGGTTGCCGAGCCTGTTGCCTCACCATAACAGAGAACCTCGCTAACATTAGATGTCGCAAATGATGTTGAAAGTTGTGAATCCTGACCTTCGATTGTTACAGCCGAAGTCGACGTACAACCCTTAACGTCGGTTACTGTTACCGTGTATCTGCCAGCAACAAGAGCCGTAGCAGTCTGCGTAGTCTGCTGCGGAACAGTATTCCAAGAATAAGTGTATCCCGGAGTACCACCTGCTACAGATACCGAAGCAGAACCAGTATTCTGTCCATAACAAGCAACCGCCTGAACTGCCGTAGCAGGAATATTAGTTGTAAGTTGCTGAGGTTCTGGAATTGTAATATTTACATTCGATGTACATCCATTTGCATCAGTAATTACATAACTATGAGCACCTGCATATTCAACTCTCTCTCCTACTCCAGTATAAGGAGCAGTACCACCAACGCCTGCTATTGTCACGGTAGATGTCTGTCCTGTACACAATATCTATACAGCCTCAGCTCGGTGAAGATGTTGACTGCATTTTTACGCTCGAAAAACTCCTCGAAATTATGCGCCCTTACAAGTCAACAAGCAATAGCGATGTTTTCTCGTACTATGTGGAATATCTGGAAGAACTAGCAAAAGGTTTGCAGTTTGACAAACTTCCCATCAGTGAATGGTATGGCGAGACTTATAAGGCATTCTTTGAACACCTCAAAAA
>CAJOEG010000049.1:0-2512 GCA_905233405.1 uncultured Bacteroidales bacterium
TGATTTCGGCAACCAACTGCCCCGACAAAGCGCAAAAATACGGTAAACGCAAGTATCCGATTGGTGCTAACATGGGTTTCAGAAGACAATGCCTTGAAAAAAGCGGCTATTTCAACACTGAACTTGGTCGTACAGGAAATATTCTTCTTGGTGGCGAAGAGAAAGACATTTTCCTCAAAATTAAAGACTTGGAAATGGCAATCTACTATTTCCCCAATGTAGAAATAGAACACATAATTCCAGAATCGAGAACAACCGAAGAATACATTGTGCGAGTTGGCTTAGGTGTCGGCATCAGCGAGCGTATACGCTGTACATCCGCGGTAAAGCAAAGCCTGCGCAAACGTTATTTCCAGGAATATGTAAAATGGGGAGGTACAATAGTGCTTGCTGCTTACTACACACTTACATTCAGATTGCAAGTGGCAAAAGTAATGTGGAAGTTCAGAAGTAATGTAACAAAGGGACTATTTAATCCTGACAAATCGAATCTACTATAAAAATGGTATGCAGAATGTTATGCATTTGGGTCAACTCCGGCAATCATACTTTCGATTACCTTTATGATGTTTTCCGACGGTAATGCACCGTTATATGGTCCAAGGTACTGCTGGAAGAACTGCTCTCTGCCTTCTCGTTTTGGGTCATTGCCACCGAGTACAACATCCTCGATAAACTGTTCAATATCCTGACGCGTCTGACCATGATAGTGCTGCTCAAACGACTTGATACCAAAGTCATTGAAGACATCCTGCGGATTATTCTTCAGAAGATACATTACAGGTTTACGCTGATAAAGATACTCAGTAGTGAAACTACAGCTATCGTGCATCATGGCATCGGAACCAATAAATAGATCCACATAATCGCCTTCTTCCAACTGGCAGTTTGGCATTGTTTCCCATTGCTTGTAGTAGGCATTTGTACGTTCTTCGCCCCAGACCTCGATCAACTTGAACTTCAGCAACTGGTGAGGTTTAAAGGCGAACTGTACCCTATCGGCATATTTTTTTGCCACATCCGCCATGATGTCGCACACATCAAGGAAAGTTGATACGCTGAATGTTCCCTCAATAGTGTGATGCGGAGCCCAGATGATACGTTTCTTAGGATGTTCCTGCTCACGCCACACCTGTTTTGGCAGATAATCGTCGCGCAAGTACATCTCACAGCCCGGATAGCCGGTCACATAGCAGTTACGACCACGGGCATGGCTATACTGCTCTGCAAACTTCTTGTGCATTGGTGTTTCAAGGAAGTAACAACCAGCTATGTTGATTGCCAGCTTGTCGAAGTTGTTTTTAAAAAGCTTCATCGAAGTAAACCCATACGACACATAGCAGGTCAGCCTATCGACGAAATGGTAGGCATGGTACATTGGCGCCATGTCCTTATAAGGGCAAGTGAAAAATACAATATCAGGATCGAGTGTCTTTTTTATATCGACCCACTTTCCCTTCTTTTCATCATAGGGGATTACATATTCAAAGCCCTTATTCTTAACGAATTCCTCGGTACGCCGTATGGTTTTCATGGTCTCCTCGTCGGAGTAGCCCTTGAACGCGGTATATGGTATTATCACCACATACGGATGATAAGCCTCGCTCTCCTGCATTGCGCGGAACACATAGTCGAGTTTCCACATTCCTGGCACGGCCAGAATAAAGGCCACCTCGCGACACGGCTTATTCGCCATCCGACTCAAGCCTTCCATGGTGCGACGCCTACTGCGTGCAATCCATGACCTATAAAGGAACGAGATATGCGTTCTTATCACATCGTGGTAAATGAATGCAACCCGCAAATCGTAAAGCAGCGGAGACTCCACATTCATCTTCTTTAGCGTAGCAATCAGAGACATCTTCTACTTCTTTACACTTTTGCGGATAACTATATTCTGCCCATCGAGACAGTGCTCCTTGGGATTTACAAGGTCGCATATCACATCGGCCACCTCTTCGGGCTGCATGATTGTCGTCGGGTCCTCATCGGGAGCCAGACGACGACGCAACTTTGTAGCACAGCGGCCTGGCGAAACACAATAAACCATGATTCCATATTCAGAAAGTTCCGCCGTGAGTGTTTCCGACATGGAAATTACGGCAGACTTCGAAGATGCATAGCTCAACCAGCCGGGGCGAGGTGTCATTCCTGCGGTGGAAGCCACATTCAATATCTTTCCGCCACGCTGACGCATATATTTCACACACTCACGCATAAACATGAATGGCGCATATACGTTTACCTTGTATGTCAATTCGAAACTTTCCAATGTAGTTGTCAGAAGCGGTTGCGGATCAGTATAACCTGCAATATTCAACAAGGCCTCGATGTCGCCCATTTCGGCATCAATTTTCTCTACCAGCTCCGGTATTCGTTCGGGATAAGCCAAGTCGATATGGTAAAGGCGTGTACTGCCTTCGGGCAAATACTTTTGCATTTCTGTCTGTGTTTCATGCATATCAGCATCGTTGCGCCCAATCAATGCAAAATGGCTATAATATCCCTTGGT
>CAJOEG010000049.1:2603-14924 GCA_905233405.1 uncultured Bacteroidales bacterium
ATACGGGTTGTAAGTTTTATGTCGTAGTCCTTGCCTTCGCAAACCTTTATTGGCACTTCGGGGTGATACAGATAAATCATAGCGGCATCCTCAGTGAACTCGCGTCCCTCGGCAGCAGCACGTTCGTGCACCTCCTTTAGCAAACGAGTCTCGAACTTCTGTGGCAACTGCACATTAACCAGTTCGGAACGGTCAAGCAAACCCTCCACATATTCGTGTCCCTTTAAGACACTAAACGGTATGCTGGCCCCGAAAGTAGCATTGCGTTCCTCTACTGCTATCAGACGCTTAAAATCGTCAACTTTCACAAACGGACGCGCTGCCTCGTGCACAATAACATCTTCATTATGCACCATTGCCAGACCATTGCGAACAGATTCCTGACGTGTAACGCCTGCTGGCGCATAAATTATCTTCTTACGGATGCCGTACTGCTGAACCATAAGGCTAATGGATGCCTCATATTCCTTGGCACACACCACTACCACATCTTCAATCTCATCTATCTGGTCAACCCTTTCCAATATGTGCATGATTACAGGTTTTCCTGCAAGCAACATATACTGCTTCGGAACCGAATTGTGCATTCGGCTACCTACACCTCCTGACAAAAAAAGCAATGTATACATATTCAGTCGTCCTTTTATTACAATATTAACGACAACTATCGAATCCAAATTGCCGTTAAAAATTAAATCGGCTCAAAATTAATAAAAACTTGCCAATTATAGATTTATGACATCAACAAATTAATCGCGCACACATCTGACGCTTAGTCCAATGCTCTTATTATTGGGCGTTTTCCATAAATCTTCAAGTTAGTATCAGAACTAGTTTTTTCATAATCTACTCGACACTTACGACCTTAAACTCTGTACGACGGTTCTGCGCACGCCCCTCCTCTGTGTCGTTGGTGGCAATAGGAACCGAAAAGTCGTATCCGCTGTACGACAGACGTTCCTTTGCAATTCCCTGCGACACAAGGTAGTTGTATACCGACTTCGCACGATTCTCCGACAAGGTCTTGTTGTAGGCCTTGGTGCCCACGTTGTCGGTATGACCGCCGATTTCTATCTTCATCTTCGGATTTGCATTCATATACTCAACAACCTTACCCAACTCGGTGTAGGAATCGGGCAGCAAGTCGTAGCTGTCGGTCTTGAAGAAAATGTTTTTCAGGACCACCGTCACGCCTTTTTCTATCGGCTGAAGCGGAATGTTCATAATGTACGGCTCCTCGGGATGCTCGAGGTTGGTAAGCGAAAAGTTCTCGGAGTAGAACAGATAACCTTCGCGCGAAACGTTGAAGGCATAGTCCTTGTCGATCGGCAGACATACCATATATTCGCCGTTGTCACCCGAAAACATATCTACCATTTTTTCTCCGCTCTCGATGTCAAGCATTTCGCATTTTGCCTTGAGCCTTTCGTTGGTCTTCGAATCATAAATGTAGCCTTTTACGTATGTGACAGTCACTGGCTTGACCTCTGGCGGAAGTTCAAATCCGTAGATGTCAAGGTCGCGCTTAGTGCTTGACGAAGAAAACATTGCAAGGTCGCCCTTTGCGTTCACAATAAGGCTTCTCTCCTCACCCAAGGTATTTATCGGATAGCCAAGGTTTTTCGTATTCGACCAAGTTTTGCCTTCGTCCTCGGTCTTTGCAACAAACAAGTCGTAGCTTCCAAGTCCGGGATGTCCCTTCGATGCAAAATACAAGGTCTTGCAGTCGGGATGTATAAACGGAGAAATATCCTCATAAGGTGTATTAACCTTTCCGCCAAGGTTTTCGGCAGGTCTCATGGCATTTCCCTTGCTGTCAATCTGCACACGCCAGATGTCGGTCTTGCCGAAGCCTCCCGACCGCGACGACGAAAAATACAAGTACTTTCCATCCGACGACAGCGAAGGATTGCTCTCCCATGCTTCGGTATTCACCGAACGCATATTCTGTGGCTGCGACCACTGCTTGCCTTCCCAGAACATTATGTACAAGTCGCAACTTCCCTTGCCGTCAGGACGGTTGCAAGCCGTTATCACACAAGTTTTTCCGTCTGCAGAAATACATTGTGCGCCCTCGTTGAGTTCGGTGTTGATTCTACCAGGAAGCGGTGCGCCCGAATCGTATTTTCCAGTCTGCTTGTTGCGGTATGCGTAGAACAAATCCTCGTTCATGTTGGCCTGACTGCGTGACGGATTGTTTGGATTGAGCGGAATCTGCCTCGTAAACACCAGCATTTCCTCATCGGCAGAAAGCGACGGCCAGTACTCGTCCCACTCGGTGTTTATCTTGCCGACACTACGAGGCTTGAAGCTCACAGGATTGCGCACGGCACTGTCGGAAAAAGTTATATACTCGCGCAAACGATCTGTATCGAACTTCTTATAAACCGACAAATCAGCATTATCATAGAAAAAGTCGATGTAATTTTTTGCCGAAGCATATTCACCGATACCATAGTTGTGAATTGCCAGCTTAAGGGTTATGCCGTAGTCGAAGTGCGGGTCAAGTTCCACAACCTTCTCATAAAATTCAATCGAAGACTTTATATCACCAAGAAAATCATATATTTCCGCCTTCAGCATATAGGCTTCAATAAACATCGAATCTTTAGCAATTGCATTGTCAACCTCCTGCATAGCATACTTGACAGACTGGTTAGTATTACCATTCTGATAATAATTTACAGCCTTCACAAAGCACTTAATAGCCGCCTTAGACTTGGTATGATATTCCTCGTTCTGCGAAAAAGCGAATCCGCAAATAAGCGACACTGCCAATATACATAGTAATTTCTTCATATTCCTAACAATTAATAAAAAAGCAAGCCGAGAAAATCCCGACTTGCAAATATAATAATATTTTGTGAATACCTACAGTCCCTTGTCCATTGTGAGCAGGAACTCTTCGTTCGATTGTGTCTGCGGCAGACGGGTGCGGATAAATTCCATAGCCTCCACCGAATTCATGTCGGCAAGGAACTCGCGCATTACCCAAAGTCTGTTTACAAGATCCGGATTTACAAGCAAATCCTCGCGGCGTGTACTCGAAGCGGTAACATCCACAGCAGGGTAAATTCTGCGGTTCGAGAGCTTGCGGTCGAGCTGAAGTTCCATATTACCTGTTCCCTTGAATTCCTCGAAAATCACATCGTCCATCTTTGAGCCGGTTTCGGTAAGTGCCGTTGCAAGAATAGTGAGCGAACCGCCGTTTTCGATGTTACGTGCAGCACCGAAGAAACGTTTTGGCTTATGCAGTGCGTTGGAATCGACACCTCCCGACAAAACTCTACCCGAAGCAGGAGCCACGGTGTTGTATGCACGTGCGAGACGAGTGATGGAGTCGAGCAGAATTACCACATCGTGACCACATTCGACCATACGCTTAGCCTTTTCGAGCACAATGCTGGCAACCTTTACGTGGTGGTCGGCAGGTTCGTCGAATGTTGAAGCAACAACCTCGGCATTTACGTCGCGTGCCATATCGGTAACTTCCTCGGGACGTTCGTCAATAAGCAATATTATAAGGTAAACTTCGGGATGGTTGGCTGCAATTGCATTTGCTATTTCCTTGAGCAACACCGTCTTACCAGTCTTCGGTTGAGCAACTATCAAACCACGCTGTCCCTTGCCTATCGGGGTGAACAAATCTACAACTCGTGTCGAAAGGTTTGCGTGCCCCTTGCCTGTGATGTTGAACTTTTCGGTCGGGAACAAAGGCGTAAGATGGTCGAACGGAATCCTGTCGCGAACAAGCATCGGGTCAAGTCCGTTTATCTTGATAACCTTTGTCAGCGGGAAGAACTTTTCGCCTTCCTTCGGCGGACGAACAGCACCTTCGATGGTGTCGCCGGTCTTCAAACCAAAAAGCTTTATCTGCGACTGCGAAACATACACATCGTCGGGCGAATTCAGATAGTAATAGTCCGATGAACGCAGGAAACCGTAGTTCTCGGGCATAATCTCCAACACGCCAGATACCGTCACGACATTGGAAAAATCGTAGTTAACAAGCGGAGCATTGTCGTCGATTGTCGAAGCCGATTTTGGGGCAAAAGGCAATTCGCCAGACTTCTGCTGTTCGGGACGCATTTGCGATCTCCTGAAATTCTGCTGCTGCCTATTATTATCGTTATTTTCAAAACGTGTGGCATTATTGTTCTGCACGGGCTGCTGTGGAGCCGCAACTTGCTCTTTTTCAACATTTACAGCAGTTGGTTCTTCCGTCATCGGTCTTGCATTTACCACCGGTCGCTGATTTTCCTGATTGTTGAATACCAACTTAGCAGCAGCACCAGTCTCATCTAGATGAGTTGTCATTATTGGAGCCTGGATTCTTGCCCTACGATGGCGTTTGCGCTGGGTAGGTCTGTCATTGTCAACCGATTCCATTGTTTCTGTTTCGTCAGACTCATCATCGTCATCATCTGTTTCCACATTTGGTGCAGACATTACTTGTTCAACTTTTCTCGGGCGACCACGACGGCTATTTTCCTTCAGCGGAGCCATAATGTCGGTAACGCCAACTAACAAATCATCATCATCGTCGTCGTCATCTTCACCGAAATCCGGATCTTCCGTATCCTGTATCCTTCTTATCAAATCTTGTTTTCTAAATGCTTCTACTCTTTTGATGCCCAACGTTTTCGCATATTCGCGCAATTCGGGCAACAACATATCATTCAACTCTGAATAACTTTTCATTTTTAAAGTTAACTGTTACAAAAATAAAAATTAAACGTAAATTTTTTTCCTCTATGGAACATTGCATTTAATTGACTAAGCACCAAATTCTAAACCATACGAACGGTCTTGAGATATTTCCATTGTGATTTTTAATCTTCAGAAATGAATTGACTACTTATCAATCGCTTGCAAAAATATATCTTTTTACTAAAATCCAAAGCTTTTTTCGCTTAGTTTTTTTTCACATGGACGCAAAGTCGCAAAACATTGTTTCCCAATTATTTAAAATGCTTATTAACACGCATTCGCACTTGATTCTCCAAGGCGAAACCGCCCAAACATCAAGCGTAGCAAAGGAAAAGGCGACTTTTTTACCTTACCTTTGCGCCAAGTTCCTTCTCGTATAACATTATGAGCTTCTGCATGATCTTGTCGATCTGCTTGTCGGTCATAGTCTTTTCGGTGTCCTCGAGCTCGAAACTCAATGCATACGAAATCTTGCCCGGCTCAAGGTTCTTGCCTTCATAAACATCGAACAGACCAACCTCGACAATATGCTTAGGCTCGGTCCTGCGAGCAACTTCCTCCAACTGTGCGTAGGTTACCGACTTGTCGATGAGCAAAGCGAGGTCGCGGCGGACGCGCGGGAACTTCGAAATAGGCTGATATTCAATCTTGTGCGTCTTGGCAAACTTCAGAAGTACATCCCAGTTGATTTCGGCATAAAAAACATCCTGGCCGATGTCCATCTTCTTGAGCAATGCCTTCGAAACAACAGCGATGCGGGCTACTTCCTTGTCCTTCAGCTTGAACGACTGGAAAGTGCTGAACTTTTCATCCGACGAAACCTCGAACTTCAATGCCGACATGTCAATGCCAATTTTCTTGAGCACTGCAGCCACACCCGACTTCAGCATGAAGTAGTCGGTAGGATTGTCCTTCAAGTTCCAGCTCAGCGGATTGCGCTTGCCGGTAATCCACATTCCGATATACTGTGTTTCGCGGTATGCGGTGATGTCGGAAATCTGCTTCTCGGCATTATAATAATAGGTACGGCCGAACTCGAAGAACTTGAGGTCGCCGTTCTTGTAGTTCAGGTTGGCCTTTATGCTGTTGAGTCCACCATAAAGCAGCGACGGACGCATAACGTTCAGTTCGCGGCTCAACGGATTGTAAATCTTCACGATGCGGTTTGCATATTCGCTGTTTTCGGCAATATCGTCGGCAGAAATCATCGAAAGGCACATTATTTCGGTGTAGCCCATGCCTGTGAGCACGTCCGAAACAAGGTTCATCATCTTCTGCGGTTCCGGCTTCTCGGGATAGTTGATGCTGAACGAAATATGGTTCGGAACCTCGATGTTGTTGTAGCCGTAGATTCTCATGATGTCCTCAACCACGTCGGCTTCGCCAGTGACATCCACCCTGTAGGTTGGAATTTCGAGCTTCAGGTCGCGGCCTTTGTCCTCGAGAATCTTCATGTCGAGCAGACCGATGATTTCGCGTACGCGGGCTTCCGGAATTTCCTTACCGATAAGCGCATTGCCACGATCGATGTTGTAGTCAACGATTGCGGGATCTATCTTGTTATGATAAACATCGGTAATTTCAGATGCGATACGACCGCAGCCCATCTCCACAATCAGGCTTGCTGCACGGCGCAATGCGTAAGGCACCATGTTGATGTCAACACCGCGCTCGAAATGGAACGAAGCATCGGTCTTCAAGCCGTGGAACTTCGATGTTCTGCGGATTGAAACCGGGCTGAAATATGCAGCCTCGATGAAAACATTCTTTGTTTCGTTGGAGATTCCAGACTTCTGACCGCCGAACACACCGCCGATGCACATAGGCTCCTCGGCATTGCAAATCATAAGGTCGTGAGCCGAAAGCTTGCGCTCAACGCCATCAAGAGTAACAAACGGTGTTCCCTCGGCAACATTCTTCACTATTATCTGCTTGCCTGTAATCTTGTCGGCATCGAATGTATGAAGCGGATTTCCGGTTTCGTACAATACGAAATTGCTGACATCCACGATATTGTTTATTGGGTTCAAGCCGACCGATTTCAGGCGGTTCTTCAGCCATTCGGGCGATTCCTGCACCTTCACGTCGGTAAGGCAGATGCCCATATAACGGCGGCAAGCCTCGGTATTTTCGATTTTGATGTCAATTTTGATTTCATTCTTAGGATTCTCCGTGATTTCGGCCTTGGGGATATTGTATTTTATACCCTTTACGGCAGCCACATCGCGGGCGGCACCTATGTGCGAAGCACCGTCGATACGATTTGGAGTGATGTCTATTTCGATAGCGGTGTCGTTCTCGACCTTGAAATACTCCGAAGCGGGCGTTCCCACCTTGGCGTCGGCAGGCAGAACCATAATTCCGTCGTGCGAAGTGCCGATGTTCATTTCGTCCTCGGCGCAAATCATACCTTCCGACGGTTCGCCGCGCAGTTTCGACTTCTTGATTTCGAACACACCGTCTTTGGCGTAAATCTTAGTGCCAATGGTTGCCACCACGACCTTCTGTCCGGCTGCCACATTCGGTGCACCGCAGACAATATGCAGCGGTTCTTCGCCACCAACATTGACTGTTGTAACATGCAGATGGTCAGAATTCGGGTGCGCCTCGCAGGTCAAAACCTCGCCGATTACGAAGCCCTTGAGTCCGCCGATAACCGACGAAACTTCTTCAGTACCATCAACTTCGAGTCCAACACTTGTCAATATTTTTGCCAATTCTTCGGGCGATTCGTCGAACGCCACATAATTCTTAAGCCAGTTGTATGAAATCTTCATCGTAAATCAATTTTGGGATGCAAAAGTAATAAATATTTACGAAGTACGATTTACGAATGAAAGATTAGAAAATTTGAGGATTTGAAGATTTAACTTCGTTGAGCTAAAGGTTGAAGATTTGAAAATTTGAAGATTCGAAGGATTTGAAGATTACATTGTAGCGGCGGAATGCTTATAATCTGGCGTTGGTTCAGTGGGTGGTAGCCGTGGAGGAAAATACAGGTGATTTGACTAATAATAGTTTTAATTTATTCGCCATTGTGAGACACATGATACATTTTTACGCATGTTCGGGATAAGCATTGCCAGAAAAGAGCCTGACGACATGACCTTCGCATTCTTTTATTATTCCGAACTCGAATAATAAATAATTTTTCGCTTTAACGTAGCATCACCAGACTTCAACTCCGTCCAGTTACCCTGCTCATCCTTCGAAACAATCTCTACATCAGCCGACCATTCGTCACGTGTTTCCTCTGCCATATCCTCCGATACAAAATTGTAACCGACAACATCTCCGTTATCATCATACACAATGTTGCATTCCGAATAATACGCGCCGTCTCCCGCTGCCGTCTGTATAAGTCGAACCTTTTCCTTGTCGTAGCCAAACATTTCACTTCCACCAGGACCATCGTATGTTGAAACGATATAGCCGTCATCGTCCCTGCCAATCATAACTTCATTTTCACCAGAATACTCTGTGGCATAGTCAACAAGGTTGCCATTTTCGTCAAAGACAGCCTTTCTTCCATTGGGATATTCCACCGACTTCACATAACCGTGCACTTCCATAAAAGCCAAATCGGGAGTAATAAAAACGGGGTCTGGATCGGATTCCAATTCGGCATCCACGACATTTCCAGTCTCGACACCATCATTTATAACAGTATCAGCAACTGCAATTTCATCAGTTTTTTCTATCTCGCTAGTCTTGGGTGAACAAGATGCCACAAAAAATAGCACTAAACAAGTCAATAAAAACAATAATGTTCTAATATTCATAGGATGATTTGACAATTTGAAGATTCGATAATTTGATAATTTGACCAATCGCTCCCTGAGCCTGTCGAAGGGAAAGATTCAACAATTCAATTATTTCAAGAAATATTCAATCGTTGTCACCACCCTTACCATTTTAATATAAGGTGTATTTTCGTCACGGTCGTAAATAGAAAACTGCCCCTGCGAAGCAGTCTTTATGCCACCAAGCGTACTTTCCGAATCGGCGGCAAACTTCTCGGCAACAGCACGGGCATTGCGGGTTGCTTCCTCAACCATTTCAGGCTTCAGTTCGTTAAGACCGTTAAACGAGGAACTTCTCGACTCGCAAGTAATGCCGGCACTAAAGAATTCATCCTGACGTGAAATAAGCTCACGAACCTTTTCAACCTGGTCAGAAGCAACGGTAATCACCGACTTCAACTGGTAGCGATACGGGATTGTGTTAGATGACCAGCGGTCTGCCTCGCGGTCATCGGCAGAAATCGGTGCGACACTTATCTCATCGGCAGAAATACCATTATCCTTCAAAAAGTTAACAATAAACTTGTTCTTGTTGTTGACATTAGAATAAAGTTCCGACAAATCGTTACCCACCTCCTTGAACACAATCGGCCAAATAACGTGGTCGGCCTTCACCTCACGCTCCGACAGACCTTTCACAGAAACATACCTGTCCTTATCGGCATAACTGCCAATACCAGACTTCACATAAAAGCCATGACCAATAAGTCCAATCACCAAGCCCAGCATTATAAGAAGGGCAGAAACAATAACATTCTTCGTATTCATAATCAACAAATTTATTTTTCTGCAAATATTATAAAAATCAAGGACACTGCCAAGTCATTTTTTTCTTTTTGGGCACAAAAAAGGTGCCTAATATTTGGGGGTATATCAGACACCAAAAATAAACCAATCTATGAAAAAATGAAAAAAATGAAAAAAATTAAGATGCATTTTCATTCGCACTCCGCTTTGGCAATTCGTTTATCACCCAAGAATGCAAGGCAAAAATACCATTTCATTTTAAAACTAAACAACAAAAAAAAGAAATAATATACCCAATACAAATATTTTCAAACAAAAACACACAAAACACATACGAAGACACAACACCCATCATTTGATTGTACGGACACAAAATTTTGTGTCCCAACATACGCGAAATTTTGAAACACAACCAAACCACATCAAACAATTTCAAACAATACAAAACAATATCAAACAAAACGGACGTTGCTCGCAACGTTTCTACAAATTTCATCTCCAATTGTCCATTATCAACCATCTGCTCAGCGAAGCTAATTATCCATTGTCAATTGTTAATTGTTCATTATCCATTACCCATTGTTCATTGTAAATTATCCATTGTTCATTGTCAATTATCCATTACCTTTGCCTCGTGAATACAGAAATTATCAGCACTGGCGATGGTTCCTGCACGCTCAGGAACGAATACTTTGGCGAAACATACCATAGTATTAATGGTGCAGTAGCTGAATCGATGCACATTTTCATAAACCTAGGACTGCGCAATTTCAGCAATCGAAGCATTAACATCTTAGAAATAGGCTACGGCACAGGACTTAACGCAATGCTAACCTTCATCGAAAACCAACCGCTTGGCAACACGATATTCTACCACGGCATCGAAAAATTTCCGATTTGCAAAGAAACTTTTCTGCCATTCATCGAACACACACCCGACATCGCGGCAAGGTTCAACCCCGACATCGCACTCAAGTTCTGTGAAAACTGGAATATGGGAATAGAAATCTCCCCTACTTTCAGTCTGCTTAAGCAAAATATTGATTTCGAAAGTTTTGTTCCCGACCGTAAATACGACCTAATTTACTTCGACGCCTTCTCCCCCGACACCCAGCCAGAGATGTGGACATTAGAAAATCTGAAAAAAATTATTAACAGCCTTAATCCCGACGGTATTTTCGTCACCTACTGCTGCAAAGGTATTTTGAAACAAAATCTGCGCAGTTTGGGTATGATTGTCAAGAGAATGCCAGGTCCATTAGGCAAACGCCACGTTATACGCGCGACAAAAGATACTAACATTTATTTATAAATGTGTTCCACATAACAATTTTATTAGTATCTTCGCGGCTTGATTGTTTGTGTATTTAATTTTAATTTTAAAATATCATGAGAGAAATTAGACGAATTCTTATGCTCGCAGTATTCGCATTGATGGCCTTAGTTACTTTTGGTCAGAAATACAACTCACTGTGGGTTGATGGACGTATTTACTTCAAGGTAAGTAACAGCGTATCGCTTGACGTCCCGAACGAGAACGGCAGAATCATGCCGAAAGACTTGCCATTCCTTGGCGATTTAGTTGACGAATACCAAATTACTAATGTTGACATGCCATTCCTTTCGGCTAGCAGCAACTCCATCAGGCACACTTGGAGAATGGATTTCGGTGCAATCGACAAGATTGAATCGCTGATTAAGGACATGGAAAAAATCGGTGTTGTTGAGTATGCAGAACCAGCTCCTTTGTTCTTCATTTCAAACTATGAAGGAGAGCAGAATACGAGAGCACAAAGGTTTGTTCCTAACGACACCTACTACAATACGACTCTTACCAAACCTGGTATAGAATTTTTTGGAATAACTATATCAGAAGGATTTGAAGTCAATTCATCATGGCATTTGAACCTTATAAATGCCGCACAGGCTTGGGACGAAACAGACGGAAGCAATGAAATTACCGTTGCTGTCCTTGACAATGCAATCTATGTTGACCACCCAGACCTTACCAATATGATTGACCGCGAAAACTCAATCGACCTTGGCGACGGCGACGACGACCCAAATCCTCCTGTTGCAAACTACATCTGGTCGCACGGAACACACTCTGCCGGTCTTATTGGAGCAGAAAAGAACAATGGCATCGGCGTTGCATCAATAGGTAGCGGCGTAAAGATTATGGCAGTAAAGCTCGGTAGCGATGCAACCGACGGACAGTCAATGGCAGCAGGTTTCGAAGGTATTGTCTATGCAGCAGACCACGGAGCTGACGTTATCAATATGTCGTGGGGAAGCCCTCAATTCTTCCAGACAATGCAGAACATTGTAAACTACGCCTACAACAAGGGGTGTATTATGCTTGGAGCTGCAGGCAACAACGGCAATGGTCAAGAATCACAGATGAACGAAGAAATCCCCGTTAACTACACAGGTTACCCAGCTGCTCTCAAACACGTAATCGCCGTTGGTTCATGCGACGTTGACGATAGGAAATCTGACTTCTCGTGCTATGGCACTTGGCTTGACTTCCTTTCTCCTGGTGGATATGCTCACCAAGATGGTTTAGGAATATACAATTTTTCTGTATTGAGTACAACATTTAATGATGCTGGTTCATATAACGATATGCTCCAACACATGACCGACCAAAACCAAATAACAACTGGTGGTGCTGGTGATTGCGGAGTTTCTGGCAAATACGACATCATGCAGGGAACATCAATGGCTTGCCCTGTAGCATCAGGTCTTGCAGGTCTTGTTCTTTCAAAGAACCCAACTTTAACTCCTGAAGAACTCACAGAAGTAATGAAGAGCACCTGCGTAAATGTTGACGCTATTAACCCCGAATTTGTTGACAGCATGGGTGCCGGCCGTATCGATGCATACGCAGCAGTATTAGCAGCAGGACAACGCGACATGACACTCGTTGCCGACTTTGAAGCAAGCGATGTTATTATTTCTACAGGAGCTTCAATCAACTTTACCGACAAGAGCGTTGGTAATCCAACATCGTGGGTATGGGAATTTGAAGGTGGATCACCTGCAATTTCTGAAGAACAAA
>CAJOEG010000050.1:0-6212 GCA_905233405.1 uncultured Bacteroidales bacterium
CAGCCCGAATGGAGCCAGTTCAAACGCACCGGCGACATGGTTGTCGATTATGTGAAGAAAAATCCGAAGTGGAAGATTTCGGTGCAAATGCATAAGTTCTTGAGGATACCATAAGAACCAAACAAGTCTCTGTACTTGATTATCATATCAGCTTTCTACGACGCATCTCCCAGAAACACTTACATGTAGCATCCACATCGGCAGCAGAGTTGTGAGCATCGTCAAATTCTGTCCCGAAAAGTGTCTTGTGCAATTCCTGCAATTTTGGCCACTTGTAATGTCCATAATTACCTGGTAACTTGCAATAATCTGTTCCTGCAAGCATAGTACAATAAGCCTTCATTGGAGTAAGCCTAACATCATATCCACGCCTAACAAGCTCTGCATCAACAACATGTATATCAAACGAAATATTATGTCCAACTATGTATTCGGCAGAGTCCAATGTCTGAAGGAAAACAGTCAACACTGAGTCCAAAGGTGCACCTTCTGCCAAAGCCCTTTCTGTTGTAATGCCATGAATAGAAGCCGCCTTTTCGGGAACGACAAATCCATCGGGACGAACAATGCAATCGTGAGTCGAAAGCACGTTGCCCTGATTGTCGGTAAGGATCCAGCTCAACTGAACCATACGCGGCCAATTTAAAGTATCGCTTGCCGGTGCTTCATAATCCTTCGGCAATCCTACTGTTTCCGTATCGAAAAACAGATAGTTGTGACTTGCGCAAGCATATCCGCACAATATCACAAGCAATATGGCGAGAAACGACTTCATAGCATTATTTTTCAGCAAAGTTAACACTTTTCACGAATATTACCGCAAATTTTGTCACCAAACACATTAGCCCATTTCTCACAATAAAGCCAATAGTAAGACAAGCCTTTTTTTCTACGCAATCTTTCGAAGTACGGCAACGATGCCCACAACAACGATGGAATTGCAATCACCGGCACGAACAAAGGTCCCAATATAATCGACTGTCCCGTATGCCCATACTCGTGAACCAAAACATCGTGATTTATCTTTTCGTTTTTACCTCTTGAATAATACGAAAATCCATGATCTCCCAAAAATATGAACATCCCACACCCCATGCTGTACGGATGATTCCAATGTGTAACAACTGCGCCCCTGAATATAGAATGTCTATTCCATACCATAACAACGAAAAACAGCAGACCTACAACATTTTGCACTATTCCCCAAGTCCACTGGCAAACGACATACAATATTCTCTTTAGGACACTCATTGCAATTAAATCATACACAATATTACACAAAAAAACGAAAACTGAACGCTAAAAAATATATTTTTGCGCCCATGAAAAAGGATTCGCCTCTGATAATATACCCGTTACTAGTAATAGCAATGCTATTCTGGTCGTTCTCGTTCATCTGGGCGAAACGTGCGCTTGTATGCTACAATCCAATAACTATCATATATTTCCGAACGATAGTCGCTTCGGTGATTCTGCTACTGGTACTACTCATTGCGAAAAAGCGCATAAAAATCAAACTCAAGCACTTACCTCTATTCATTGTTCTTGCATTTTTTGAACCTTTCCTATATTTCCTCGGCGAAACAAACGGACTTACAAAGGTTGACGCTTCTACGGCAGGAATAATAATCGGCACCATACCTCTTTTCACACCGATAGTCGCCTACATATTCCTGAAGGAAAGAATATCCAAACTCAACATCATCGGCATAGTCCTTTCGGTAATAGGTGTGGCAATAATGACTTTCGACATCAACCTCAATATGCAGGTTTCTCCCGACGGACTAATGCTGCTCGGAGTTGCAATACTTGCAACTTTGGGCTATACGGTCGCAGTAAAGAAAATTCCAGAAGAATATTCCGTTTTCACCATAACGTTCTACCAAAACCTCATCGGCTCGTTTATGTTCCTGCCATTAGTGTGGATTTTTGAGAAGGACAACATCATGCAGGCAGGCTTTGTCTGGGATTCAATCTTACCAATAATAGAACTTGGAATATTCGCATCGGCAGCGGCATTCGTATGCTACACATACACACTACGTTACATTCCAATTGCACGCGCCAATATATTCACAAACCTTATTCCTGTCTTTACGCTTTTCTTGTCGGCACTGCTACTTGGTGAAGAAATAACAGCACAAAAGGTCATAGGAATAGTGGTCGTGCTGAGCGGTGTGTTTATCGCACAGGCAAAACGCAAAGCGAAAGCCTAACCCTACTTGCACATTTCAGTAAAATACTTGAACAGCAGTCTTGTCGGCACGGATGTTCCGCCATTTCCACGGTAAGAATCCTTTTTTTCTGTAAAAGCAGGTCCTGCAATGTCAAGGTGAATCCACTTGTAGTCGGTAAAATGCTTCAGGAACATAGCCGCCGTAATAGTTCCGCCCGAACGCTTGCCGCAATTCTTCATATCGGCAATCGGTGATTCGAGTTGCTCCTTGAAATCATCCCACAACGGCAGTTCTATCAAGCGTTCCCATACATTAAAGCCATATTTCTTCAACTTGGCAATATCATCGGGCGAAGTTCCCAATACAGCAGTATTTTTGTCACCCACAGCAACAATTGCCGCACCTGTAAGCGTAGCCATATCAATTACCAGTTCGGGATTGTACTTCTTTGCATACGAAAGCGCATCGGCAAGAATCAGACGGCCTTCGGCATCGGTGTTGGCAATTTCAACCGTTGTGCCGTCGTACATCGTAATAATGTCCTCGGGAACGTATGCTGTTGCCCCTATCCTATTTTCTGTTGCAGGAACAAGTCCATAAACCTTCACAGGAACCTTTGCCATAGCCAACGCAGCGATAGTGCCAACAACAGCAGCGCCACCAGACTTGTCGCTCTTCATCGTATCCATCGAACTCGACGGTTTCAGGTCGTATCCGCCAGTATCAAATACAAGACCCTTTCCTACAAGCACATAAGGCTTTTCGTTTATTGCATTTTCAGGTTCCCATTTCAGTATGCTGAATGTAGGCGGCTCAACGCTTCCACGGTTTACGGCAAGAAGTCCGCCCATCTTCAGGCTTTCTATTTGCTTTTTGTCAAGAATTTCTGTCCTGAATCCGCAGGACTTGCCAACTTCTTCTATAGTTTCGGCTAACTTCTTGGCAGTCATATACGACAATGGCTCGTTCACTATGTCGCGTGCGATGAAAACGCCCTTCACCAAACTATTGAGACGTGCAACTTCCTTTTCGCAGACATCACCGCAAACCATTACCTCTTCTAGCGAAACAATCTTCTTTTCGGACAGATACTTGTCAAAACGGTAATTCGAGAGTTCTATACCTTCGGCAAGAGCAAGCGCCATATTTGCACCCGACAAGTCAATTATTGTCACTGACTTGCATTTTGCACCATTCAAGTGTTCAGAAATGCGACATCCATTCTTGCGTATTTCTTCACGTTGCTCGTCGTTGGAAAGTTTTGAATCCAACTTCAACACATAGCAGTAGTTGTCGTAAAGGTTTATCGTGACGAAATTCTTGTTTTTCAAAGTTTTCTCCAAGAAGTCCTTTTCCTTGCCACCTAATTCAATCGTCGAAAGATTTGCATTGTTATCCAATATATATGCGACATTTTCGCCCTTACTATATTCACCTTTGGTTACCATAATCCTTAATTTTAGTCAACGTATTCCTTTTTTCTAACTATCACAACGAAATCATTATCAACATAATAGCCATAGTCGTAGCAATAGTAGTACATTTTATCGGTCTTTGTTTTGTAGATGTTTGTCATATAGTCAAACTTGAAACCTTCCTTAACCAGCTTTTCCTTCAGCACCGAATGTCTTTCATTGTCAGGCTTGTCGATTTTCTGATACATATCAGCCAATATCTGACGGTTTTTCTTCAGCAGGCGGTTAGTCTTGTATGTCAGGCTATTGTCTTCCTGCTTCAACTGGTTGTTGTATGTGTTTCGGCATTGGTCGCAACAGAACTTCTTGTCGGCACGACCGTCAAATTCGGTATGACAAACTGGACAAATTCTCTTCATATCCTTTTTTCGTTAAGCAATCGCAAATTTAAACATTTTTTGTGACACATATATTGCAAGGAGAAAAATGATTTCGTTTACAAACAATTTGGAAAACCTTTTGCTAAAAGATAGAGACGACATTTTCTTATTTGCTGTTTTTCTCCAAAAGCATTATTTTCGCCCTCGGAAAAATAAATTTGAGTTTAAGCCGTTTTCTCCATAACAAAGGTTGGAAACGTTTTTGAATTAAGGGTTTAACACGTTGACAAGACGCATAATAAATAGTCTGCTATTGTCCGTCGCTATGTTTTTTGTGGCAACGGTATGCCTTTCTCAAAATATAACGGGAAAGGTTACCGACGACACTGGAAGCCCGCTCTACGGAGCAAAGGTAATGATTGGCGGCTCTACTCAAGGCGGTTCGTCCGACCAAAACGGCGAATTCTTTGTCAAGTGCAAGAAAGGCACACAACGTATTGTCATCAGTTACTACGGCTATGAACAATACGACGAGAAGCAAATGGTAGCCAACGGCGGACTTGACCTCGGCACAATAGCATTGCAGCCCGAAAGCGAGCCTACCGACAGCCTGCACGTACTTGAAAAACTTTCGGACAGACACACTCCTACGACACACCACACCTACAATTCCAACTACGTAACAGAAAGGAACATAGTCCGCGAAATTCCATATCTGCTGGAATACACGCCGTCGTTTGTCGCCACATCGCAAGGCGGACTTGGAATAGGATTTACAAACTTCCGTATCCGTGGAATGTCAAGCGACGCAATAAACGTGACGCTCAACGGCATACAGTTGACAGACCCCGATTCTCGTCAAACCCTATGGCACCATCTGCCCGACCTTGCCAGTTCAATCAACCAGATAAGTATAACACGCGGCGCAGGCTCGTCGACACGCGGAACATACGCCTACGGTGCAAGCATTGACTTAACAACCGAATCGCCAAGCGCAAAGCCATACGGCGACGTCAGCGTAATGGGCGGCTCGTTCGGAACAATAAAGGCAAGCATTTCGGCAGGAACTGGAATTATGAAGAACGGTTTTTCCATAGACCTGCGAATGGCAAAAACCATAAGCGACGGATACATCGACAGAGCCAATTCAAATCAAAATGCCATAATGGTCAGTGCAACGTGGCATGGAAAGCGCAACTCCCTAAACGCCAACATCATATATGGAAAACAGAAATCGAACATAACAATGTGGGGCTGTCCGTCATAGAAGGTACAATTCGAGCGGCGAATACTTCAACTCCAGTGGAAAAAAGCAATATTACGAAGACGAAGCCGAAAACACAACACGAACTCACGTTCAACTTATTTATTCACAAAGGATTTGGGACAATGTCGAGTTCAACTTAAAGGCATTCCTTAACTACGACAACGGCTACATCGAGGAATACAAGAATGCCCAGCTTTTCTCAAACTATATGCTGCCAAACATCGTCCTTCCGGTCGTCGTCACTAACAACGGAACAGCATATTCAACAACGACTACAATCGACCGCACCGACCTGATAAGGCGCAGAATGATGGCAAAATATTATTATGGTGGCATAATTTCCGCAACGCACAAGATAGGAAACTTTATCAACACATTCGGCGGTTCGGTCAACAACCTGTCTGGACAATATTTCGGGAACCTGATATGGCTGCAATATGCAGGAAACACGCCCAAAGACTACGAATGGTACAGAAACACAAGCGGTAAGATGGAATACTTCGCCTACTACAAGGCAGAATACACATTCTTTGACAAGCTGACGCTATACGCCGACCTCCAATACAGAATAATAAACCAAGATCTTAAAGGCTACGACTGCGACCTTATGCCCAACGGACAAATGAAAAAATTGAGTGAGGACCTGGACTACAACTTTTTCTGTCCCAAAGGCGGAATAAACTATGAGATTACAAAAAATATGAGGATCTATGCTTCCATAGTGCACACAAGCAGGGAGCCGTCGCGCGAAAACATAAAATACGCCATTGGAACACAAAGCAAGACGATTGAACCGGAGTCGCTCAACGATGTTGAAGCAGGCTACGAATACAAGTCAAAAATTTTTTCCAGCGGACTTAATTTCTACTATATGGATTTCACCGACCAGATTGTACCAACAGGAGAATTTTCACAGAACGGATACTTCATAATGACCAACATAGAGAAAAGTTATCGTACTGGAGTTGAAATT
>CAJOEG010000050.1:6264-15038 GCA_905233405.1 uncultured Bacteroidales bacterium
AAGGACTATGCGTACTTTGCGCAAACATACGACGAAGATCTTAACGAAAGTACAGAAGAATATCACACCGGCGAGACCAACCTTGCATTTTCGCCCGAAATAATTGCTTCGGGAAACATCAACTACAACATCTTCGGCAACTTCGACATCTACTACAACGTAAAATTTGTTGGCAAGCAATACCTCGACAACACATCGAGCTCCGACCGGATGCTTAAACCGTACAGCATAAGCAGTCTCGGATTCGACTATGAAATAATCACCAAATACGTCAAGTCGTTGCGATTCAAGTTTGAAATATACAACCTGTTCGACTTCAAATACAGCAGCAATGCCTACGGCGGACTTTGGTACGAGCAGGGTTCACAAAGGTCGTGGGCGAACTATTTCCCACAATCAGGTATAACATTCATGGGCGGGGTTACAATATTGTTCTAGATAACAAGCAGAACCCTTTTCTCATGCTTATATTGTTCCAGTTATTGCATAACTTTGACTTTCAGACAGATAACGGCGAATAAGAATTCCATAATCTTGAAATATTTCGGAAACACGACCATATCCTTTAACAAAAGGATTTATGTAACGTTTTTTTGCATATACAATTCTTGAATCTGGACTGTTTCCTGCTCGCATAATTGCAGAATAGTTTCTAAAACGATTCCACTCATTCGCAGAGTATTCCGTTCCCAGAAGTTTTTCTATTACATTTTTTTCTCCAATATAAAGATCCTCTTCTGAGATTATTCCCCTAACAATACAATCTTTAAGAAGTTCCGCAAGACGTTGCATCGAATAACGGTCTTCATCAGAAACGTATATTCTTGAACATTGCATTGACAACTGTGCAAATTCCAAGGCTTTGCGTCTATCGGCAAACATTATTTCTTGTTCATTTTCCTCGTTAATGCCAACGCACAGGTCATCATATAATTCCTTAGCCTTTTCGTGGCTCGCCAAACGATAGTTTACGATGTTGCCTATTGTGTATTCAAGTCTGTCGGCAGAAAGTCGCGGAGTATCGTTATCAGCAATCGGATAAAGATGATAGTCTGCGACTTCAGATGTTTTCATACCATATTTTTTCAGGCATTGCTGTATTTCGACAGACTCTGCAATGATTCTTTCGGTGCCGTTTTCGGTAGATTCCTGAGTAAGATAATCGCCGTGCATAAAATCGATTACGTGTGCAAATGCTGGCGATGAAATGTCGTGCAGCAGTCCCGCAGTACTTTGACGCATATCGTGAGAAAAATGCCATACAATCAATGCAACTCCTACACTATGGGTATAACGCGAATATTTCTCCAATCCTTCGAATAGAGGGAAACTAGTATATTCGCATCCACAGTTCATACCAATGTCGTAAAGGCGTAGCATTGCTGAAGTTTGTGAGATTTCACTTATAAAATCTGGGAAATCATTAGAATATATAGAATGTAGATCCATTGTAATATATTTTCACCTTTACGAAAAAAGCGGCTAATCAGCCGCTTCCTTCTGGTGGAGTATATCGGGGTCGAACCGATGACCTCATGGCTGCCAGCCATGCACTCTAGCCAACTGAGCTAATACCCCACATACCATTGTCAACTATTAATTTTTCGCAAATTTACCACTTATTTCTTTATCTCCGTACAAAATATTGAAGAAATAGCATCCGTTATGCAAATCATTTACATTTATGCTGTTAAGGCTACCATTCAATTTAACTTCCTTTACAAGAGAACCATTGGTTGAATATATATTCATGATGCCATTGTCCATGTCTTCAACTGCAATGTTTAGAATGTCGGTTGTAGGATTCGGGAAAATTTCAATGTTTGCAAATTCAAGGTCGCTACAGAATGTTGTATGGTCTTCATACCTTATTGCAATATGTTTTGTGTAAGTTAAATCTGCATTGGTTGTCATTTCAACTATTGGGTAATTGTCGTTGGAAATCCAATAGTTTAATGTAGTTGTTGTTGAAGTAATTGGGAATTGCATTCCAGCGTATTCTTGTAATACTTCTCCGACATTCATACCAAACACAACACAATCATTAATATTCTGATACTGACCACTTGTTATATTACGCAAATACATATTTGTAATATAAGAGTACTGTCTATTTTCTCTGAGATATTCATATTCTCCTTGCATCATTCTGCTTCCAGAAAGAGTTAATGATCCAGTTTCGTCGAAAGAAGAATTATAAGTTACTTGTATGTCCATCATCACAGAATCGTAACTTTCGACAAGTGCACTATATATCATAGATCCATAATAACCACCCATTGCATTTATTGCAGATTGCAATTCACTTACATGGTCTTTATATGATCCATGAGCAGTACTATTTTTTGTGGAATTGATGACGGCAGGAAACGATATCACTTCCATAGGCTCATCAAATTCAATTTCCATGTTATCATTTAGTCCAAGTTGGGTCAAAGCTCCGCTTATACCTAGGCAAACGGCTTTCTCGTCGGTAACATTCAAATGCATTCTCATCCCGTTTTCATCGGCAAAAGAGCATGTTTCATCGGTGAATTCACCTTCGGTTGATGGTCCTGCATACACTACCGTGTCAGTCAAGTTGTACACATCGAATTGTGCTTCCAACGAATTACCGAAAATTAGCGGTGTAACCAAAATGCTACCGTTAGACACCGAATCATTTGCATCGTTTTCAACGGCATAAACATCTCTAACGGTTCTTCCTGGCTGGTAATAGTTACTTGAAGTTATTGTCACCTGTGCAAAAGTACAAGTACTTAATGCCACAAATATCAGCACATATAAAATTTTATTCATAGTTTATTTTAATTAAATACTGTTTGTTCGTTGATTTCAATCGTAACTTCAGCGGTCTTGTTGTTCTCAAGAACAAGTACGCCCATTCCTCTTCTTTCTTTATTATTCTTGTCTGCCTTCTTTGTCGCTTCAACCTTCAGGATTGACTCGTACTTGAATTCGTATTCCAGAACACCGTCTGCTTTTGTGTATTGCGTGTCGGCCACCGACTTGGTTTCGTCCTTGAAATATACCATTGTGTGTGCGCTGTCGGAATTGTTGGCTTTTATTATAACCATTACATTTTCAACAGGTTGCTTGTTTGTGTCAACTATCGTCACTTTTGCCTTTGGGGGAACCGGTTTACGGCATCCGTTCGACAAAATCATACCACCGATAGCCAATGCTAACACCAAAAATATTACAACATTTTTTTTCATATTCATTCGTAATTTTTTTTCTAATTTTACGCCCACAATATTAGTAAAAAAAACAATATAAATTATTTTTTGTGAAAAAAATATTGCGGATAGTTTTTTGGGGCATATTATGGACAGGATTCTTTCAGTCCTGTAGCACCTTGCACAATCCGCTGAAAATTAAGAATTACGTTGAAGTAGAAACATCTGAAGGCAGCTTCGTTCTGGGATTGTACGAGGGTACGCCAAAGCACCGCGACAACTTTATTGGAAAATGTTCGTCACATTTCTACGACGAAACTTCAATGTACAAGGCTGTCCGAAACAGCGATTATTCGTTCGGTATGCGCAAAGGATACGATGAAGGCAGCGTTTTGCAGACCGACTACATAAACGAGACTACCTTGCCGGCGGAATTCAACGAAAAGATTATTGCGAAACGAGGCACTGTAGCAATGAAAAGATTGGACGGTGCTCAAAATCCAGACAAAAAATCGGATGCAAACCTGTTTTTTCTTATTGACGGTGGCAAAAAAATAGACATTCACGAGATAAAGGCTTCAGTTGCTATCAAGAACCGCGACACCTATAAGTTATATATAGACGAATTTTTGACGCATCCCGAAAACAAACCTTACAAAGACAGTCTCGATGCGCTTCGCGATATGAAAACAATGAAGCAATACAACGAGGTGTATGCAAGAATTATGAAAATGGTTAAGCCTCAAATTGAAAAGGATGGCGTTGAACTGTTCTCTATTTCGGAAAAAAATATCGACAAATACCTTGAAACAGGCGGAGTGCCGATGTTCGAGGGCTTTTATACCGTTTTTGGCGAAATTGTTGTCGGAATGGATATGCTTGAGAAACTTTCAAAGACAGAAACGAATCTTAACCGCCAACCTAAAAAAGACATATCAATAATTTCCACTGCGGTATTGAAGAAAAAGGACTTTAAAAAGAAATATAAATAGAATAAAAATGAATAAATTAGTTTTTTTACTCGTTGCGATTTCATGCAGTTTGGTTGCATTTTCACAAAAGAACAAAAGCCTTGAGGTTGTACATTACGAATTGCCCAATGGTCTTAGCGTTTACCTGAACGAAGACACTAACGCTTCGGTAGTTTTAGGTGCTATCGCAATAAAGACTGGAGGGAAATACGATCCTGCCGACCATACAGGTACATCGCATTACCTTGAACACATGATGTTTAAGGGTACCGATGAGATTGGAACCATCGACTATAAGGCAGAAAAGGTTTACTTGGACAGCATTGTAATGAAGTACGACGAACTTGCTGCTACCACCGACGATGTGCGCCGCAAGGAAATACAGAAGGAAATAAACGCGCTTTCGCTGAAGGCTGGCAAGTATGCAATTCCCAACGAGTTGGACAAACTTCTTGACGGAATGGGCGCAACAATGGTAAACGCCTTTACATCGGACGAGGTTGTGGCTTATTTCAATGCATTCCCTGTTGGTCAGATGGAAAAATGGATGGAATTGTATTCCCACCGCTTTAAACATCCGGTTTTCAGATTGTTCCAGTCGGAATTGGAAACCGTGTTCGAGGAGAAAAATATGTATGCCGACGAGTTCACATCAAACCTTATGGAGTCGTTCCTTGCAAATTTCTACAGAAACCACCCCTATGGCACACAGACTGTTATCGGTAAGGCAGACCATATAAAGAACCCATCGCTGACAACAATGCAGAAGATGTACGACACATACTATGTCGCAAACAATATGGCTTTGATAATGACAGGAAACTTCAAAGTTTCAAATGTTAAACCTATGATTGAAAAGTATTTTGGTGTATGGAAAAAAGGCGATATTCCCCAATACCCGAAATACGATGAAAAGCCATTCAATGGAGTTGAATCTGTTGAAGTTAACTTAACCCCAGTTAAGATGGGTGTTCTCGGCTATCGCACTGTAACAATGAATGACAAGGATTCGTATGTGATTTCCGTATGTGAGAAAATCCTGAATAACTCGTCGTCAACAGGCTACCTTGACAAACTCATGAACGACAGGAAGTTACTGGCAGCAATGGCACTCAACAACGAGCGTCTCGACCACGGCGGAATGATGATATTGTATGTCCCGAAAATTCTTGGGCAGAAATTTGAAGATGCCGAAGCATTGGTTGTCAATGAAATAAACCGTTTGCGCACCGAAGATGTTGACAAGGAATGGCTAGAATCGATAAAACTCGAAATGATAAAGGATTTTGAATCTGAAATGGAAGACCCCCAAATGCGTGCCTACAAGATGGGGGAATGCTTTATTTCTGGCAAAAACTGGGATGAAATTCTTGAATATCCAAAAATTATCGAGAACATAACACCGGATGACATTAAGAAAGTTGCAGAAAAATACTTCAACAACAATTACCTGTCATACCATTCTAAGATGGGATTTCCGAAAAAAGACAAACTTGACAAACCTGGATTCGACCCTGTAGTACCCGAAAACGCAGAAGTTTCATCGGAATACGCAAAGAAATTCGAGGAAATGCCTGTAAAATCAATGTCTCCGACATTTATAAAGGATGGTAGTGATTATGAATATCATAGCATTGCCAAAGGTGTCGACTTGTATTACTCAAAGTTTGACCAGAACGACATTTTCAACATTGAGATAAAGTTCAAGACCGGACTGAAGAACTATCCGAAATACGATGCATTGTCTGCCTATATGCAATACATTGGCACATCAAAGTACACCAACGACGAGTTGAACAAGGAACTTCAGAAATATGCAGCATCGTATTCGGTATCAGCAGGAGACAACTACTTTACTATTTCAATTGACGGTTTCAACAAGTATTTCAAGGAATCGGTCGGTCTGGTGCTGAGCCTGCTTACTGATGCGAAAGCCGATGATTCCAAGCTTGACCGTATTACAGAAGAAGATGCAATGAACCGCAAGATGGAACGCGAATCAACCGATGTTATAGCTTCCGCTTTGCTGCAATACGGTATTTATGGTGAAAACTCGAAATATTTGCGTCGCTTGAGTGCCAAGGAAGTTTCAAAAATTACATCAGACGATATGATGACAGCCCTTTCGCAGGTAAAAGCACATCCGTTTACGGTACATTATTCCGGCAGTCTCGGTGTTGACGACATTGTTGGAATGATTAAGGGTATGGATTTCGCTCCTACAGAAACCGATGATGCATTCCCGAAGATTCTGCCGTCGAAGGAATACACAGAAAATACAATATTGTTCCTCAACGACTCGAAGGCATTGCAGAGCAAGATTTACTTCTATGTGCCTGGCGATGTGCTCGACGAAAAGCAGATGGCAAATCAAGAGGCTTTCAACCAGTATTTCGGCACGGGAATGTCGTCGATTGTGTTCCAAGAGATTAGAGAGTTCCGCTCGATGGCATACTCGGCTTACGCAGTCAGCAGGACAGGACTTACGATGAAAGAAAAATCGAAATTCCTCGCTTTCATTGGTACACAGAGCGACAAGACCATAGAGGCAATTTCGGTAATGACAGGCCTTATCAACGATATGCCAATGAAGAAACAGCGTATGCGCGGTGTTAAAGACTACTTGTTGCAGTCGCTGCTGACTTCCGCTCCAGACAAGCGCGATGTGACAGAAACGATCGAAGATTGGAAACTTTTCGGATACAAGGACGACCCGCGCATCAAGCAGTACGAACTGTACAAGGAATTGGAATTCGACAACATTGTTGATTTCTACAAGCAGAACATTCAAGGTCGTCCAATGCTGATAACCATTGTCGGCAACAAGAAGAAAATAGACATGAAAGAACTTGCAAAGTATGGCAAGATTGTGGAAGTCAAGCAAAAAACTATATTAAAATAATTTGAACGATGCGCAATAAACTTGGAATACTACTATTTGTATTTGTAACATTTACAACATCCCTCTTTTCGCAGGGACAGATAAGGGTAATGAGTTACAATTTGTTGAATTTCAACAATCTTACAAGTTATTGTACTGCAGAAAACAATTCATACCAAGCTAAGGCTGGCTATCTGGCTACCATTGTCTCCAATCAGCAACCTGACATACTTTGTTGCTGCGAAGTGGGCAAAAGTTATCAATCATTGGCATATACAATTTCGTATATACTAGGCAACTCGTTGAATGTTAACGGTGTAACCCGTTGGGCATCAGCCCCGGCATCAGGAAGCGAATACTTGAACAATGCCCTTTTCTACGACAAGACAAAACTCAAACTCGTTGCCCAGACAAAAGTCAATACTGACATCCGCGAGATAAACATCTACAAGTTGAAGCATCTTTCCACCAATGACACCTTAAAGGTTGCGATTGTCCATCTGAAAGCAGGAACAGGCTACGAATCACAGCGTGGCACTGAAATCCAGCAACTTGTCAATTATCTTACTACACAAGGCAACAACGACAATTTCATAGTCTGTGGCGATTTCAATATCTACAATGCTTCCGAACCTGCATTCCAGAATCTTGTAAATCCTTCATACCTGCCAATTGCATTCTACGACCCTGTAAACCAAATGGGCGCCTGGACTAACAACTGGAATTTCAGCGAATACCACACACAATCGACACATAGTGGTAACAGCGACTGTTTTTCGGGGGGCGGTATGGACGACCGCTTCGACTTCATACTGATGTCGGGAAGCATAATAAATGGTTCCAAGGGAATTACATATACACCGAATTCATACTGGTCAGTAGGTCAGGACGGAAACAGGTTCAACGGCGCAATAAATTCACCGACCAACAATACCTTGCCCAGCAATGTGATTGATGCCCTGTACAACATGAGCGACCATCTGCCTGTCGTTGCGGAATTGACATTCAACAATGTAGGCTATGCATCAGAATCGACTGATGCCAGTTTTCAATCAATTGTGCAAAATCCTGCAAACGACGAACTTGTTGTACGACTGAGGACAGAAAAACCACGCGAATTTGTTGTAAATGTTTATTCGGCATTAGGTAGGCTCGTATTGTCGTATTCTGTCCAAGTCTCAAACGACGAAGTTGTTGCTCGTAACATATCCGATTTGCCAAATGGCGTTTACATTGTCAGCATAAAGTCGGAAGGTGTATCGGTTTCGCACAGGGTAGTAAAAGCGGAATAAAATATGGAAGGTGAATATGCAGAACTGATGAAACGCCTTAAGCGGCTTGACAGCAAGAAGCTGGACGCATTGTTTCATCGTCTGCACGACGAGGAGTCGGAAAAGATTGACTGCCTTCAGTGTGCAAACTGTTGCCGAAGTCTCGGTCCGCGTTTCATTCAGAACGACATTACAAGAATGGCAACCCACTTGAAAATGAAGGAATCGGCTTTTATCAGTCAATTCCTTCGCATTGATGAGGACGGCGACTATGTTTTCAAGGCTATGCCATGCCCTTTCCTAATGCCTGACAATTATTGTATGCTCTACAATTCACGCACAAAAGCCTGCCGCGAGTACCCACACACCGATTCCAAAAACATCAAAAGCATACTGAAAATATGCGAATTGAATACAGAGACCTGCCCTATCGTGAAGAACATTTTCGACCGTATCAAATCAAACGACTATG
>CAJOEG010000051.1 GCA_905233405.1 uncultured Bacteroidales bacterium
CAAAAGATCTATCGCGTCTCGGAAGGAACTATATCTTAACGGGTCAGTATACCGATTTCTACTTTCCTTCAAAGGGAGTAAGGTATATCGCCGTAAACGACGGAGTTGACAGCGACAAGGGAGAGAGCGAAATAGCGCCTTTTCTGAATATCTTGAACGAAATGCACGCGAGGCAGACGTCGAAGAAAGTCAAGGCGGCGCTTCACACCAAATTCGCGGACGGAATGAAATTCAATCCGTACGCACCGTTCGGATATATCAAAGATCCCGATATACAGGGACATATCATACCGGATGACGAAACGAAGCACATAGTCGTGGAGATGTTCGATATGGCTTCGCTCGGAAAAGGAGCGGCGGCGATAAGAAGCGAGCTTGACAAAAGAAAGATACCGATACCCGCGTGGTGGATATACAAGAGAAGCGGTATGTTATCTCAGATGTTCAAGGATCAGCCGGAAGACAGACGCCATAAATGGACCGTCGAGATGGTAAAGCGCATCCTATCAAATCCCGTATATCTCGGTCACAGCGTACACTACAGACAAACGAACATATCGTTCAAGAACAAGAAAAAGGTGCACAGACCGGAAGAAGACTGGTACACCGTCGAAAATACCCACGACCCGATAATATTGCAAGAACTGTGGGACGCGGCTCAGGCTCACATACAGAGCCGCAAAAGACCGACGAAACAGTGCGAGGTACAGATATTCGCCGGACTGTTAAGATGCGCCGACTGCGGAAGATCTCTGCGTTACAGTCACAAAAAAGCAAAGGACGGTACGAGAACACAGGAATACTACTCCTGCAATACCTACAAAGAATAGGTATTGACGGAAAAAATGAGTAGAGTGAATACAGTAATTGAAAAACTTTATTAGACGCAAATAGAAGTCTGTGTATATATCGGCTCTGTCATCATTTCTGAAACGCCAATTTCCGCCATATTGTTTCTGTCGTTGCTTTGGTCGCCGGCTATTGATGGGAAGATGACGAAAATCAGAAGGATAACTGACAAGATTCCTGTCGAAATGTAGAGCGAAACATTTTTTCCTTTTTCGCTAGTTTCGGAATTGTGGTTTATGATTTCTTCGGTTCCAAGTGCTGCCAAGACTGATATGCAAATTGCCGCAATTATCAAAATATTTGAAAAATGACTAAAATTATAGAATAACGGAATGTTTTGTGTGATGAAATATTCAATATTACCACACGAAAGTATTGTCGATACAATTGCTAATGATATAAATGTCCATTTGACTTTTCTGTGGCTGCATATACTGCCGAACAGTGCAAGTAGAAGTGCCAGTGAGCCGATATATGTCGTTCCGTTGCTGAAATGGTGTTTGCCGAAATAGGTGGGCGATTTTTCTGTCAACTTTGTGGCGTTTTCCTGTCCGAAAAGTGGTTCGAGCAACTGTTGCGTTTCGGAACTGTTGGAAAGTTTTGCTGCTGATTTTCCGCCTTTTATGTTTGGAATCAGAAGAGACAAGGATTCGCCGCCATCGTCAAAATATGGGTTTTCTACATTGTAGTCGGGTAGGGGATGGACGGCGTATTTTGAATATTCGTATTCGTTGAAAATCGCGGCACTGTTTGTGAGTATTCCGCCTGCAAGTACGACTATTGTAATTGCAAGAGACACAAGTTTTTTCTTCGCGTTGTTTTTCTTTGTGGCAAGAGCATATATTATGTATGCGGCGGTGCAAAGTAGTGTGTAATAAAGAATTTGATAGTGACAAGTTGCAGTAAGCAATGCTGTTGCTATCAGGGTGATAATTGTGCCGATGATTTTTTTGCCGCTGAATGTCAGTACAATTCCTGCAAGGACGTATGGCATAATGCCGATGGCTATCATTTCGGTAAATTCTCCTGCTTGCAGTTCGGCTATGCCGTATGTGAAAAATCCAAATGTAAGCGAACCTAATATTGCGCTTTGAGGACTTATTTTCAAACAATTAAGCAGAATGTATATGCCAATCAGTGAAATAAGTATGATTGTGAATGGCAAAAACTTGCCAAAATATTTTAGCCCTGAAATTATTTTCGTAAACAAGTTGTTGCTGTTTGGTTGTGATTCTGGAATAATCTGCGGTCGTCCCGAATATGAAGTGTCGTCCCAGTAGGTTCCTGCGCTGATGTTTTGTTGGTAATTTTGATTTTCTACAAAGTTTGAATTATTATCTACAATAAGCATTTTTGAGAAAATTGCAGAAGCGACAACAAAAACTACTAACGCTATCGTATGGGGTAGCATTAAGGCATAGTTCCGTTTGCCTGTAGAAACGTTCATTTCGCAAAAATATCTTCTTAGATTTCGGTCGCGAAATTAAAAATAATGCTTATCCTTTTTGTTTTTTTTATGTTTAAAAGATGTTAACGAAATGTTGTCTTTTTCGTTTTATATTTTTTTGCTTGACTTTGTGTGATTGTAAATGCTTTGTAATCAGTGCGATATTAAAATGTATGTATTCTTTTTCATTGGAAAGGCAACCATCGTAAAAAAAAACGTTTTAATAGGTGTACGTTTAAAAATAAAATAGTATCTTTACGCGGTTTAATTTTTATTAATAGGTTTTTTATGAACAAGGTTATTGTCAGTGTGTTGCTTGTTGTCCTGTCGGTTGTTTCGGCCTACTCGCAGGAGCAGGATCAACAGCAAAATGGCCAGTCGTCGCAGACGACAAGTTTGGGTTCTGCAATCAATGGGCTTACTGCAATTGACGAAAGTTTTGTTTACGATGAAAGTAAGATGGTTGCCATTCCTAATACAAATATCAAAATTCAACCTCCTGAATATTTTATGTATTCCGATTCTGTTCCAGGTTTCTTGCATTTAGGAACAATGAGCAGTATTCAGGTTGAGGAAGTTGTGGGGACTTCGTATTTGCTGATTTCTATGGCAATGGACTCTGCTTATTTTGCTACTCAAGGGATGACGCTAATTTCGGTAGAGCCAGTTGTTATGCACGATGGCAGCGACGGCTTGCTATTTACTGCCGAAATGAAACTTAAGGGCTTTGTCTTTGAGAGACTTATACTTATGTCTGGCGATTATCATTACACTATCTGGATAAATGCAGGTTATATCAAGTTGCTGAAAGACAAATTGAGACCAGTTATCCTGCAAAGTATGTTGACTTCTAAAATTTATGATTAAACGATTATGAAGAAACTTTATATAGCATTCTCTGTTCTGTTTGTTCTGCTTGCCATACACGATGCGGTGGCACAGGACAATTCGAACGTACTTAGACACAATGTATCCTATCATGTCGATTCTGTTGATATGTGGGGTGGTGGGGCTGCTACGTTTATAGATTTCGATTATCCAATAATCGATCTTTGCGTTGGGCCAGGCTGTGAAACGGATCCAAGTATCCATGAAGTGATAGGTAGCGAAGTGGTGGCAGGCATACATATCGATTTCGATATGTGGATGTATTTGAATTCGACTTTTAGTATGCATGGTTTTTCGAGCGGTTATATTGGAGTTGACTATCCTGTACAGATAACACTTGACTTCCCGGATCATTATGGATTCGATCATGGTGAAACTACTCCGATACATTCAACATTTACGGTGCAGGACGGTTGGGCTCTTGATACCCATTTCCCGACAGCAGGAACTATTTCCCTTGATCTTGAATACGGTGTGGGCGTTGACTTGAGGGTTTCTATTGAGACTTTGCTTGGTGAGATTGGCGATCCTATTCATTTGATTGGCCCGATAAGTTTCCCATCCAATCCAGAATATTCAACTCCAGTTCCTCATGATTCAATTGCTGTATTATATTTGAACGCACAGACTGGTGAATACGCTTATCCTTGGATTAATGATACAACCGGCATGCCATATATCAATACTGGATTCTTGGGTAATGGCGATTCGTTAGTAATCCATATTCCAGATGCTTTTGGCATTGGTATTACGGCAGATGTTACAATTCCTTATGTAGAAACAGAAGATCGTCTACAGGGGCAATGCCTGTATGCCGAAGGTCAGGACGACTGGTTTTATTTGCATTGGAATCTATTGCAGTTTATTAGAGCAATAGGAAATGCGGTGGGGCATCCTGAAGTCGGCGAAATCATTGATATACTCGAAGGCCAAACTATAACCTTGCCGTTATTTGACGATTATGCGGTAACTATAGAGTACTACATATTGCATGCAAGCCTAGAAATGACAATGGCGTTGGTGCAGGAATTTTCTTTCTGTCCCGACATATTGGCGACTTTGCGTTTTGCAACACCATTGCCATTCTACGAACAGGTTCCCGGTGGAAATGTGGTACAAGAAGGAGAATCTGATGTCATAACATTTACCGTCAACAATGACCTTTACATAACTTATCCTTGCTATAACTGGGATTCTCTACAGGTTTACGATGTGACATATAATATTCAAAGTGGTTTCAGAAACCACACCTACAATAACCTTCGTCTCGCCTTGAATCTTCAAGTGCTACATGTCCATTTGAATGTACCAGGATTGGATGTCGGAGGTTTGTTTAGTATGGCAACAATGCCAGAATTCAGGCTTCCCGAGATAGAAGGAGGCTACGAGAATCCAGAAGATGCTTTGGCTAATTCGTATGATATTTCTGGAATTGGAATCGAGCGTTACAGAGAAACACCTAGAACACGAGATGGTAATCGCGACTGGGATCTTTGCATTCCTACCGATTGTGGAGCCTTGATTGACGAATCGTTTGACCTCTTTGATGTTGACCTTGATTTTCTGGGGTTAGATCGCGAATGGGATTTGCAATTCCCTGCCAACCAGTATAATGTAACATTCCCTGGAACTTGGTTGCACCCACGTCCTGTACTTGACATTGAAGTTAACTCGTCGAATGTTATATGCTATGGTGACAACTCTGGTCTTATCCAGGTGACTGCAATCAATGGCGCACCTGACTACACTTGGGTATATTCTGATGGAACGGAGAACACTCATGCCGGTCCAACCGATGAAATAAATGTTTATTCAGGATATTATTACGTTACTCTTACCGATGTTTACGGTTGTACGGCGGTGGGCGAGGCCAATATTCTAGAAGCCAATGCTCCGCTTGAGAGTATTACTCGTGCCGATGATGTTTTGTGTCATGGAGAGTCTACCGGTAATCTCTACATCACGGTTTATGGTGGTTTGCCTCCTTATACTTTTGAGTGGTCCAATGGAAGTACGTTGCAGAATCCGCAGGGAGTTCCTGCTGGTGTATATACTGTTACAGTAACAGATGCCGTTGGTTGTGAACATGAGGCTCAGGTTGTTGTAAATGAGCCAGCGGCACCGCTTGAGATTTCAGATGTAAGTTTGCAGCACATAAGTTGTAACGGCCTTAGCGATGGCGCAATAGACATAACTGTAGTAGGCGGAACTCCTGCTTATACATATTATTGGTCTAATGGTTATACAGTTCAGGATTTGCATAATATTCCTGCTGGTCCATACACGGTGACTATTACTGATGCAAACGGATGTGTTGTAATTTCAACATACGTTATAGAGCAACCCGAACCGCTCGCACTTTCGATAGAGGCTCATGATGTAAGGTGTTATGCCGAAAATACTGGTAGTGTAGACCTCACTGTTTCTGGAGGTACAGAGCCTTATAACTTTGAGTGGAGCAATGGTGCAACGACAGAAGACCTTGTTGATTTGTATGCAGGATTCTATATTGTTACAGTTACCGATGCTCACGGCTGTGTTGAGTATGCTATGGCAGAGGTACGCCAGCCTGCATTACCGTTGCACGGCGACATCACACCAACTAATGTAAGGTGTTACGGTGAAGGCAATGGCGTCTGCGATCTGAATGTGTTTGGCGGAACTCCACCTTATTATTATACGTGGAACACTGGTGCAATATCCGAGGACATCGACAATCTTGTTCCGGGCGAGTACTGGGTAAGGATTAATGATGAGAACGGCTGTCTTGCATACGATACTGTACATATTTATCAGTCGGAGTTCCCGTTGTCGGGTTATATTTCGGGTACGGATGCAACATGTAATGGATCTACGGACGGAAATGTTGTGTTCACTCCGGATGGCGGTTATGAGCCTTACCATTTCGAGTGGTCGAATGGTTTGTGGCAGCAGAACCTTGTCAATGTGCCGGCAGGAACTTATACCGTTACCTTGACAGATGCAAACTTCTGCCATCAGGAATATTCGTTTGTAATTGGCGAACCCGAGCCGTTCTACATCCAGATGATGGACGACTTCACAATTTGTTCGGGAATGACAACCCAGATAGGTATTGGTATTGTTTCGGGAGGTGTCGCACCTTATACTATATTATGGAGCAATGGCGAAAGCGGTATGTCAACCAATGTTACTCCAACAGAAACAACTACATACTATGCATCTGTGGTTGATGCAACCAACTGCTCGAGTGCGGAGATGTCAGTTACTGTTTCGGTACTTGACCCAATATCGCTCGATGTTGTGCTTTTGTCCGACACTCTTGTTTGTCCTGGCGATAAGACTTCGTTTGATGTGAGAGTTACGGGCGGCGGTCTGGCTCCCGATGAGGTTTATGTAAACGGCGAACTTATAAAGTTGCCTTTCGAACCTATTGTCAATGTTGACACCTTGTTCAATTTCGTAGCATACGACAGTTGCCGTTACGACAGTGTGGTGATACCAATATATATACGTACACACGAGGAAGTTCCTCTCAACATAGGTGCCGATGTCGTTGAAGGATGTGCGCCTCTGCATGTTTCGTTTATGGAAAACACTCCCGATGTAGGTCAGACTTATCTGTGGAATTTTGATGACGGTGACTTTGAGAATATGTCGTTTGCGAAGAATCCAAAGCATACGTTCTACAATTCGGGACTTTACAATGTACGTCTTGAGGTATCATCTTATCAGGGATGCCGTCGTGACACGACTATTCCTATTACGGTATTCTCGATTCCAGAGGCCGACTTCAGGGTTGACAGAGCCAACATTTCAATGGCAAGTCCTATTGTGAACTTCACCAACTATTCGCACGGCGGATTCTGGAATATGTGGGATTTCGGCGACAATACTACATCATCTTCGTCAAGTCCTGTACATACCTACACTATGCCTGGTACCTACCACGTAGTATTGACGACAACTTCGCTGTACGGCTGTTCTGATACTGCTGGCGTTGACATTCAGGTAAGCAACGAGTATAACATATTTGCACCTACTGCATTCACACCGAACAACGATGAAATAAATGAAACATTCCGTCTGTTCGGAAGTTCAATTGATCCAAACAACTTTATGTTGATTATCTACGACCGCTGGGGTGCTATTCAGTTTAAGTCAACTAACTTGGAGGAAGAGTGGGACGGAACCGATGGTACACGTCCTTGTCCCGAAGGAGTTTACACTTGGCGGGCATACTTCAAGGATATGTTCGGAATTGACTATGAGCGGACAGGAACGGTGATGTTGCTCCGATAAAGAAAAAAAGCGATGCAAGATGTTTTTTGTATCGCTTTTTTGTTTATATTTATGCCATCAAACTTTTAAAACAAATTATATATGGATAACAGACTCCCTTTGATTCAAGAAGCTGACCTTAAAGGCAAAATCGTACTCGTAAGAGTTGACCACAACGTAGTTAAGTCGGGTGTAATTCATGACCCGTACAGAATAGATGCAACATTCGGAACTTTGTTCTACATACTTTCCAAGGGCGGAAAGATTATACTTATGACGCACGTCGGTCGTCCGAAGGACAAGAAGACAGGCAAGATTACAATTGATGCCAAGACTTCGGTACAGCCGATAGTTGATTATCTGGAGAACAAGCTTCACATAAAGATTGAAGTGCCGGACTTCTATTCGCACGAAGATAATGGTTATCTGAGCATCGAAACCAATGTAAACCATAGCATCCGCCGTTTGCGCAACCACGATGTCGATATGATTTACTTGCCGAATACCCGTTGGTTTACTGGCGAGGAGGCAAAAGGTGAGGAGCAGGACAGGTTTGCTAACCAGCTCGCTGGTCTTGCCGACATTTACGTAAACGATGCATTCGGCAGCTGGCAGGCTCACGCTTCAACCGTTGGCGTAACAAAGTACTTGCCGTCGTATGCCGGTTTCCTTATGCAGCGCGAAATAGAGAACTTGAACCGTATTTTCGAGGCCGAAAGCCCGTTTGTGGCAGTTGTGGCTGGTAGTAAGTTCGATACCAAGATTGAATCACTTTACGCTCTGTTGAAGAAGGCTGACAAACTTGTTCTCGGCGGTGTAATTTACAATGCATACTTGTGCGCAAAATATGGATTCAAGATTAAGGGCGTTGAGGAAGATGATGTTAAGTTGGCAAAGGAATTTGTTGACTATGCAAAGCAGTATCCCGGAAAGATTGTCGAGATGCCTATTATCTGCGAATCGGATGTTTTCGGTGAGAGGATAGAGGGCAAGTACCGTATCCACGACATCCGCAAGGTTGCTCCCGGAACGGAATTCAACTGGATTATGGATGTTGACCCGCGTTGCTACGATGAGCCAGAAATAATCGATGTGTTCCACTCTGCCAAGACAATCTTCGTAAATGCAGTTATGGG
>CAJOEG010000052.1 GCA_905233405.1 uncultured Bacteroidales bacterium
TCGGCAATGCGTTTCCTTGATGAAGATCCTTGGGAGAGGCTCAGACTTATTCGTGCTCGTGTTAAAAAAGCAAAATTGCAAATGCTTCTCAGAGGTCAAAATTTGGTGGGCTATCGTCATTATGCCGATGATGTTGTTCGTGAATTTGTCAAAAAAGCTGTAGGTAACGGAATTGATATAGTAAGATGTTTCGACGCTCTTAACGATTTGCGTAATGTTGAAGTTGCTGCGGATCAGATTAAAAAGGAAGGAGCTAACGTTGCATCGCTTAAACTGGATGAGGCAAATGCTCCATTGGATATTCCTGAGGGTGAAGAATTTTTGCCACCTACTGTGACAGAAACTTTTGCCTGCTATCCGCTCAATGATGGAGGTTGCCTCGTGCTTTGGTATTACGATGCTTCCGAGTGGGGACGCAAGATTTTTGCAGTTTTCAGCTACAAGGACAAGCAACTCAAGAGACTGAAGAATGGTTTCCCGTCGATTTCTGAATTTGTTGACAACAATCCTTCATTTGATTGGGACGAACTTCTAAAATTCAACGGAACAGAGGTCGTTTATTTTAGGCAGGACTGCTGGCCTACAAGGTTTGATGCAGAAGGCTTTGGCATGTCGGAAGGTGGAATGGAAGAAACAAAATACAAATTCGACGGTAGCTGTTTTGTAAAAGACTGAGTAATACCTTCAAATAAAAGGTGTTACATAATAGAATGAAGTCCAAATTCTACTTCACGCTCAAATATACCTTTGTTTTTCTCATTCAGGAATGGTCTGATTGTGTCGAGTGTGATGTGCTTGCGGTAAGCTTCATGGAAATTGAGTAACGAGTCGGGGACGGTTGTTGGATAAATCCGGAATTGTTTGTGTCCGTTTATTGGCGGATGAGTGACAAAATACAGCGAGTAGTCGCAATTGCTAATGCGTACTGTGCTGTCTTTTTCCAAGTCGAGGCGGATTGTCATACCGCAGTATGTGCCTTGTCGCGTGCCGTTGGAAATGAAGTTGCCGAGAGAGTAGGCGAGAAGATGTTTTTCGCCGGTAATGCTGTCGATATGAATTTCTATAGGTTCTACAATATGCGGATGTCCGCCAATTATATGAGTTACGCCCTTGTTGAAAAGCCAGTCTGCCAATTTCTTTTGAGAAATGTCTGGTTCTAACATGTATTCTATTCCCCAGTGCATAAAGGCTATGATAGCATCAGGCTCCATGCTTTTTGCCTTTTCGATGTCAATGGAAATCATGGTGGTATCGATGCGGTTTACAATGTTTGGTGCGTGAACTGTTGCTCCGTTTATTGCGTATGTATAATTGAGCATGGCGATGCGGAATCCGTTTTTCTCAACCAATAGGGGATGGTTCTGTTCAAAAGATGCTGTGTCTAAATATGTTCCGATGTGTTGTATCCCAACCGAATCCATCACGCGTATGGTGCGTTCAAGTCCTTGTTGCCGTCTGTCGCAGGTGTGGTTGTTGGCAGTGAGCATAATGTCGAAACCTGCTGTTTTGCAATCGACAAGGTATTTGTCGGGTGCGCAGAAATTAGGATAGCCGTGGTAGGGCGGACCTGCCAGTGTTGTCTCGAAGTTGGCGACGGCAATGTCGGCCGATTCAATTTCGTGCTTTACATATTGGAAACACTCGCTGTAGTCGTAGGTGCCGTCATCTTGCAGTGCCATCTTGAATTGTAGGTCGTGCTGCATAAGGTCGCCAGCAAACAAAAGCGAGAGGCGGTATGTGGTGTCTTTGGGAGGAATTTCTTCCGCAACGGTATCCGTTTCTGGTGGCGGTGGCGTTTCAGAGGTTTGCTTTTGCTTGCAACTGATTGCTAATGCAATGATTAGCAATGTGGCAAGTAAAATCTTTGTATGGTTTTGTCTGTGCTTCATTGTTGAGTCGCGCCATGGCTCGAACGTGCGATTGTTATTTCTATGGCTTTTAGCCTGCAAGCCTTTTAGCCTTTCTAGAACATCATTCCGCCTGGGCGTTTCTTCATATCCTGCATAAACTTGTAAACCTGTGCTTGATATTCGGCAACGGTCATTGTCTTGGTTTTCTTCTTGAACTTTGGCTTGTCGATTTTCACAGGCGTGTCGCTCATTGTGATGGTTTTTGCTGCATAAATCTGTCCTCCGCCGTAGAGGTCAATCTGCAGAATCATACCTGGAAGTCCGTGATATACATCGGGACCGTAGGGGATAGGCATATCGAGTGCAAACCAAGCGGTAATTTCCTGACCCATAATAGTGTCGTTGTAGGTTGCGCTCATGCAGATGTGTCCGGCAACTTCCTTCATTGCATTGGTGACTTTCCATTTCATCTTCGGGATGCTGTCGTCAACGATGCTGAGTTTTCCCATCTGGCGGATGACATAGCAGACTTTGTTCTTGTCCTTGTTGCTGTAGATTGTGTGCTCTTCGGTTGCGCCACCCCATCTGTCCATAGTTTCTTCTACAATTGGTTCGTAGAGAGTTTCCGAAGCTGTGAATTTCAGTTCGGCCTTCGACTTGCGGAATTTCCATTCCTCTTTCCACGAATAGGTGTCCATTTTCCTGTCAGGCATAAACCATTTCATCATCTTTTCCACATCGGTGGTTATTTCGTACTCGATTGTGCCCGATGTCTGCTGTGCGCTTGCAAAACTTGCTGCAAGTGCGATTATCGCTGTTAGTATGATTGTTCGTTTCATATTTTATGTGTTTTCCTATGGTTTGGACGATGCATGCATCGTCCTTTTCTTTTTTTTTTCTCTCTTTTCTACTTTTTAGAAATCTATTTCTGGACGATTGCGTCCCTTGTCCTGGAAGCCCTTCATGTTGTACGAGAAGGTAAGCATATAGTATCTTGACAGGGTTGGCGATTCGCGGTAGTAAACCGTATTTGACGATGCATACTGGGCAATCGAAACGCTCTGGTTCAGAAGGTCGCAGGCTGCGAGACGAAGTTCGAACTTGTTGCCCTTGCCAAGGTACTGCTTTATCGATACATTCAGGATGTGCATATCTGGATTGTTGGTAAACTCGTTGTTCAAGTATTTGTTGTACTTGTAGTTGGCTTCCAAGTAGGTGCGACCGAACATCTGCCACTTGATTGATGTGCCGACATTGTAGTTCGTTGTCTTGTTGTTGTTGAAGTAGTTTTCCGACTTGTAGGTAGTAGTTGTGTAGCCGTAGCGACCGTTTATTCTCCAAGTAAGTTTGTCCGAAAGGTTTATCTGGAATGTGATATTCGGGTTGAACGAATTGCTCTGCGACAAGTTTTCGACACCATTGATGAAAATCGGGTTCTGGTCGTAGCCGTAGCGGAAGCCTAAGTGGGTTGTAAATTTTGACTTTACGATAGGAAGTTCCAGATGTATATTAGCACCTGCTTCGTGTCCGCCGTGTACAATTTCTGGGGTGCGAACATTCCTGTATCCAAGACCATCCACATATTCGATTTTTTGGTTGTATGTAATGAGGTCTGGCTGGTACGAATAGTCAAGACTTACGAATGCTCCCATAAATGATGCTCTGTTGTGATAGCCGAACATTGCACTTGTGTTGTGTGAACTGGTGTATGAAAGGTTAGGATTTCCATTTACTACATACAGAGGGTCCATATTGGTAGAAATCGGTTGCAAGTATGCAAAATCTGGTTCATCGATGTCGTACGAATAGTCAAACGACATCCAGATGTTGTTAGGCGACTGCCAGTTTAATTCGAAGTAGGGGATAACGCTTCCGTAGTTGCGTCGGAGCGGGTCGCCGTCGACATTTGCACGTGTGTATTTGCCGTTCTGTTGCAAGTTCTTGTATGCTGCACCTGCGTTGATATACAATCCGTTGAATGAATATGCAAATGCAACTCCGAGACGATTGTAGAAGAGGTCGCGCTGCGAAATTAGCGACAGCGAATCAATGGCGGCATTAGACTGAAGTTCGTCCTGTGCTTCGTGTGAAAGCTTTTCTGTGTTCATCGCGAAATTGTAGAATGTGCTAAATGTGAATCGCTTGCCTATAGGTTCAACATACATTACGCTCGATTTCAGATTGTTTGTGTTCTTGTTCTGTGATGAAGCAACCTTTATTCTTTCGTCTTCCGTTGTTGCGTTGAAGAAATCATTCATGTTCTCTTCGTTTTCCTTTTCCAACGCTATCGTGTTTTTGTTTTCGGCACTTATAGAGAACGAGCGTTTGGGCTTCATGAACTTGTGGTTGTAGATTACAAGAGCATCGGTATTTATGTTGTTGAGTTTGCTGTTGCTGAGTTCTTCGTATTGGTTGATAAGGTCAAGATTAGCAGCCTGATAAAGAGCCGTATTCTCATAGTTTTTCCTTGTGCCAGTGAAATTCACATTGATTCTGCCGATAATGTAGTCGAGGGAGTCGATTTTTTCTTCGAGACGAGCCGACAACGAGTGCGAAAAATTCTTGTTGGCATTGTATGACGTGTCAGTCATAAAGTACGAGGTATCGGTGAGCATTGTCTTCTGGTTGGCAAAAATGTCGGCTTTGGAATTAATTTGATTATAGGTGTAGTTGGTATAAAGAATGGTCTTGCCGTTGTCGTAGTTGAAGTTTACTCCTCCACCGTAGTTCTGTGCAAAGCCGTTGCCGTCCCAATATAGGCCGCTACCAAAGCCCCCCCACCATCTGCTGCCGCCAAAACCGAAATCACCACTGTCGTATGTGAAAGCGCTCGAACCCTTGAATTCCTGCATGTCTTCCCAGTCGGTACGGGTGGAGTTGATGTCGTTGCCGTAGCCGATAACCGAGAGCTGGTACTTGTCGTTGAAGCGGTTGAAGCTGCCCTTTGCAAGCCACGGGATGAAGTTGCCATCGCCCCAGCCTGCACCTACGCTTGCCTTGCCGAAGTAGCCCTTCTTGTATTCCTGCTTCAGTTCAAGGTTCATAACCTTGTTCTGAGTGCCGTCCTTTACGCCGGTAAGCTTTTCCTGCTCCGACTTGTCGTTGTAAACCTGCACCTTTGAAACGGCTTCTGCATCAATGTTCTGTGTAACCATCTTTGGGTCGTCGCCGAAGAAGTTCTTTCCATCAACATATACTTTGCTGACATCCTTACCCATCGACTTTATACCGCCGTCGGCATCAACTTCAATGCCTGGAAGTTTCTTCAGCAGGTCTTCTACGGTAGAGCCGGGTGCAACCTTGAAAGTTGCTGCATTGTATTCCACGGTATCACCTTTAAATAATAACGGAGCCTGAGCTTCGTGTACAACCACTTCCATAAGCACTTCGGCAATGGGCGACAACTTGAGGTTGCCGAGGTTTATGCTCTTGCCGTCTGTCTTCTTTATGTGCTTCTGGTACGGTGTGTATGTGATGTGCGAAATCTTCAGCAGATAGTCGCGGTTTTTCACATTCTTGAATACAAAATGCCCGTCGGTGCCAGAAATTGCATATTCGAGCAGAGTTGAATCGCTTTCGTTGAGAAGCATTACGGTTGCAAACGGTACTTCCTCGCCAGTATCGGCTTCAATAAGGTTTCCAGAAATTTCAATATTCTGAGCAAAAATCCTTGCAATGCATATTGCCGATAAGAATAATAATGTGATAAGCCGCTTCATATATCTATATTTTATGGCACAAAAATATAATTAATTTTTTGAGGAAATTGTACCAAAGAGAGTTTTATGTAAACTTTAACACAAAAGGGAATGTATAATGTACAATGGATAATGAACAATTAGTGTCAGTTGGGTTGTCGCCCCTTCGACTACGCTCAGGGGGCGGTTAAATGAAAGACCCGTGGTACTTTGTAATGACAGCAAAAGACTTTTTGTGGATAATAAAAGTATTTTTGTTAGTTTTGCGAAATAAAAATTGTTTGAAGATGAATAGAGTTTTGCTTATTCTATCTGCGCTGCTTATGTTTGTGCAGTGTGCCTTTGCCCAGATAAGTACTTATCCGTGGACTGAAGATTTCGAGAGCAATAGTTTTGAAACAAATGGTTGGACAACCAGTATTATATCCGGAAGTGCAGAATGGATTATCAGTACGGGGTCTAGTGGCGGTTCCCTTTCGGAAGCATATAGCGGTTCGTATAATGCTAGGATTAGCAATGGAGCCTACAGTGGAGATACTGCAGTGTTGCTTTCGCCAGTATTTGCGCGACCAAGCAATGTGGATACGCTTGATTTGTCGTTCTTCTATGCAAATCCCCTGTGGAGTCCGGATTATGACTTTCTCATTGTTAAGTTAGTTAATGAAACTAATGAAACAGAACTGGTTAGCATTGAAGAATCACACGAAAACTGGGTAGAAATGAATCTCCGGTTGCCTGCTGAAGATTTGCCCGGTAACTTCCAGATTAAGTTTGTCGGAATTCCTAAGTATGGTCGTGGTTTTTTGCTTGACGATATTGAGTTGAATTGGATAGAACATACTGAAGCTCCTGTTGTGGTTAATACCTATCCGTGGAGTGATGATTTCGAGAGCGGAAGTTTTGAAACAAAAGGATGGACAACAAGTATATTATCTGGAAATGCCGAGTGGGTAATTGAAACGGGTGGCTATGGAAACAATTGTCCATTGACATCTGCGAACAGCGGTACGTATAACGCTAGGATTACAAATAGTCGGAATGAAGGAGATACCGCAGTATTGCTTTCGCCAGTTTTTGTTCGTCCAAGCAATATGGATACGCTTGAATTGTCGTTCTTCTATGCAAATTCCAAATGGGAATCGGATTATGACCACCTTGTTGTTAAGTTGGTTAACGGATCTAATGAAAGAGAACTGGTTAGCATTGAAGATTATCACGACAGCTGGGAGGAAAAGATACTCAAGTTGCATGTCTCTGAATTGCCTGAAAATTTCCAAATAGCATTTGTCGGTATTCCAAAATGGGGCTATGGTTTTTTGATTGACGATGTTGAGTTGAATTGGATAGAGCATATTGATACTCCTATTCTGGTTGACACCTATCCATGGAGTGAAGATTTTGAGAGTGCAAGTTTTGAAACTAACGGTTGGACAACCAGCATAGTGTCAGGAAGTGTAAACTGGTATATAGGGTTAGGGTCTGCTAATGACGGTCCACTTTCTAGTGCTCACAGTGGTTGGTTCAATGCCAGGGTTTACAATTCGTCGCATGTGGCTGACACGGCAATGTTGCTTTCTCCTGTTTTTGTGCGTCCTGCCGACATCGATACTCTCGAATTGGAGTTTTTCTATGCAAATCCGGAATGGGGCAGCGACTACGACAGGCTAATTGTCAAATTGATGAATGGTACTAGCGGAACAGAGCTGGCAAGGGTTGTTAGTTCTCATGATGATTGGACAAAAATGAAAATCCGCCTTGCAGTGTCCGATTTGCCAGAGAATTTCCAGATAGCATTCTTAGGAATGCCATATTATGGCTATGGTTTCCTATTGGACGATATTGTGCTGAGGGAATATGTGCCAGTTATAAATTATGTAGAAACAGATACGTACCGTCAGGTTGGACTTGGTGAAGAATTGGGTACATTCCCACTGGAGACATCTAATAGTTATGGCTATTCTCAGCAGATTTATCTATCGTCGGAAATGGGCGGACAGAAGACAATATATAATCTTTCGTTCAACTATTCGGGTAACGAAACTGAAGAGGTGAGCAGATTTGTAAAGGTGTATATGGGGCATACGCAGAAGTCGTGTTTTAGTAGCGGCAATGATTTCGAGACTATGTCACAGCTGACAAAAGTATATTCTGGATATATGACAATTCCTGCCGAATCGTCGTGGGTTACTATAGTTCTCGATGAACCGTTCGTTTACAATGGAAATGACAATCTGCTGCTTGCTATGTATGATGTTTCTAATAATTCTGTTTCAGATAGAACATTTTATTGCTCGGAAACTGAAACAATTCAAAATTTAATGCTTGTTTGCAGTTATATAGAATATCTTAATTCAAACTTGTATGGGACGATGTATAATAAAAGGAGCAATGTGAGGTTTGGAACTGAATATGCCGAACCGACAACTCCCGTAATTGATGTTGCTGATTCTGATTCGTACAGGCAGGTTGGAACTGATGTTTCGCATGGGTATTATTTGCCGTTGGTGTCAGACCGTGAGTGGTCATATTCACAGCAGATTTTTACGTCGGCAGAAATAGGTGGCGCGCATACAATTTATTCGTTGTCTTTCAATTATTTGGAAAATACTAATGGCAATCTTTCCCGCAATGTGAAGGTTTATCTAGCTCATACCACAAAGGACGAGTTTGATTTTCCATTTCGTGAGACCATTGACTTGGAGAATATGACAAAGGTTTATTCTGGACAGATGGCGTTCGATTCCGAAAGTGGCTGGACATCTGTTGTGCTTGATACACCTTTCCAATACAATGGAACTGACAATCTTGTCGTTGCTGTTGTCGACTGGACGAATGTTTATACAGATAATCCTATATCGTTCGCTTGCTCAGATTTGACAAAGACAAAGACTGTCTGTTTTTATAACTACCAGTCGGCTTTGAATAATTTGACTTCTGCAAGTTGTGAATTGTTATGCTTCCGTAGCAACATAAGGTTCGGATTTGAATATGTTGAACCACCAGTTCCACAGGTTGTTG
>CAJOEG010000053.1 GCA_905233405.1 uncultured Bacteroidales bacterium
AGTTCGAAGGGTCTTGAGTCGATTCCTTTTTCGTTGACAGTTATCTTGAGTTTTACTGTTCCAGTCATGTTGTCCTTATTCTCGGGCAAAACTTTGGTAACCTTGCGGTTGCCTATGCTTCCGCCGATACCGCCTGGACCATTTCCGCTTCCGCCGCCCGAGCCGCTTCCACCGCCCCAACCAGGGTTGCCGCTGCCCGCACCGCTTCCGCTATTGCCCGAACCGCTTCCACCTGCAAGTCCGCCAAAGTTGACGCGACCTTCAGTTTTTGAAGTCGGTGTCGGTTCTACGTTTTCTTTTGTTTCACCTTTGCTATCATTACCTGATGGGAGGGGCGCAGCATCCTCGAAGGCCTGAGATTCGACGCTGGGATTTGAGTTTGAGTTTGAATTTGAGTTTTGTGTAGAGGTATTTTGATTGCTTGTAGTTGCATTAGCGGTCGATGCTCCTGCGTTGGGATTTCCGCCGCCACCTCTGGTATCAAGTAATGTTGACTCCTCTGTAGGAGTTGAAAAGTCTAATAGTATGCATTCCTCCACTAATGGGGGATCCGGCATTTTCAGCCCGCAGAGCAAAAGGAAAAGCAGTACCGCAATAACAAATATTGCCGAACCGATAAAAGCTTCCTTATGCTGCATGAAATAGTTCATTATTCTCCGGGTTGCGTTGCCAATATAAGTTTGTATTCGTGTTTCTTTGCGATGTTCATTATCTTAACCACTTCTTCCATGGGCACCGACTTGTCGACATGCAACGAAACGTATGCCTCGTCACTCTTTTCTGCCATTTCCTTTACAAGCGCTGTTTCCAGATTTTCGAATGGCATTATGGTTGTGCCGACAGCGTAGGTGTAAGTGCCGTTCTGGTTGTCCTTGATTGATACCGATGCCAATGGGCTTGCCTGTGTCTGGTTGTTGCTTGATGGAAGCAACAATTTCAGTGCGTTCGGCGCAATCATAGTTGATGTCACCATGAAGAAGATGAGCAACAGGAATACGATGTCGGTCATTGACGACATGCTGAATTCCGAACTAATCTTATTTCTCGACCTAAGGCTCATGGTTTGTCAGTTTATGCGGGTTCGTTCAATACATCCATAAATTCTGTTGTCTTGGATTCGAGGTCGTTTACCAAGTTGTTGACCTTTGCAACCAAGATGTTGTATGCGAAGTAGGCGATGATACCAACGAACAGACCGCCGACTGTTGTTACAAGTGCAGTTTCGATACCTCCAGCAAGGTCTTTAATTTCGAGAGCGTTTCCAGCGGCAGCCATTGATGAGAATGACTGAACCATACCGGTTACTGTTCCGAAGAAACCGATCATTGGAGCACCACCGGCTATCGTTGCCAGAAGAGCAAGCCCCTTTTCGAGCTTTGCGACTTCCTGCTTGCCGACATTTTCGATTGCAGTATTGACATCGTTGAGAGGACGACCAATGCGTTGCAGACCTTTTTCTATCATTCTCGAAATCGGGCTGTCGTTATTGCGGCAGCTGTCGATTGCATTATCAATCTTTCCTTCCTTGATGTAATTCTTGATGTTCTGCATGAATCCGTCCTGATTCTTGCCAGCCTTTTTCACAGCCAAATACTTGTCGATAAATATGTAAATTGCAAGCACCGACAAAACTGCGAGAACAATCATTATCCATCCGCCCTGTATTGCCAAGTCCCAGTACGACTGGCTAGCAGCGCCCTTTTCAACAACTTCTGCTGCGGTTTCGCTTGCCGCAACTGCGTTAATCGTGTCATCCAATAGCAACATATTCCTTGCGTTTATTTATTCTTTATCGGTTGCAAAAGTATCTCCTAATCCGTTACAAAACCTTTATAAAACTGGTTTTTATCAACACTTTTATGTTAAATGAACGCTGATGGCAACTTTTTATTGTGCTGAGGCTTAAATGGTTAAGATGAAAAGAAAAAGCAAATATCTAACTAGTTGATTATTAGGGTTATGGTATTTTATGTTTTTTTCTTTGCAAAAAAACGAATAGTTTTGTCCCCGATGAAAAACTTTAAGCGTGGTATATTGTTTATTGTGTATCTGTTGTTTTGGCTGATTGCCTTTGAACTGATGCGCGTTTTCTTCATGCTGTTCAATATGGCGAACGGATTTTCGTGCTCGGCGTCCGAATTTTTCGGTGCGATGTTGCACGGATTGCGCATGGATTTGTCGACAGTTGCTTATATAGGTATATTTCTAGTGCCGTTTTTCATTCTTTTTTCGTTTCTAAAGTCGCATAAAGCTTTCAATGTGTTCATGGGCGTGCTTACCGGCTTGATGCTATGTGCGACTTCGCTGATAGCTGTTGGCGATGCCGAGGTTTACCGCTCGTGGCAATTCAGGATAGATGCATCGGTACTGCAATATTTTAGCAATCCGGAACTAGTCTTTGCATCAACGCCAATATTGAGGATTGTGATTTTGTTGGTTGTGGCGATATTGATTACAGTTGGACTTTTCTTTTTGTATAGGCTGTTTACGCGAAAATTGTACGAAAGTTTGATTCCAGAAAAGTTATATTCATTGTTGTTCATTGCTATTGCAGGTCTTTTGGTGATTCTAGCACGAGGAGGAGTAGGTACGGCACCAATAAATGTCGGGACTGTATATTTTTGCGACAATTCGTTTGCAAACCATTCGGCAATAAATGTTTACTGGAATTTCGGAAGTTATTTCTTTGCTAGCGATGCTGATTTTGAAAGATTCATGTATTACGATGAAGCTTTTGATATTCCATCGGATACGACAGCCAATCCGTTTAATGGAAGGAAGATTTTGAAGGAAAGACCTGATCAAATTGTCTTTGTGCTTCTCGAAAGTTTCACATGGACGGCAATGTGTTACGACAATCCATCAGAAAGTGTTACTCCAAAGTTAGTTTCGTGGCGCGACAAGGGTATTTTCTTCAGCAACTGTTATGCATCGGGCGACAGAAGTGTTCGTGGAATAGCATCGATTTTCAGTGGAGTGCCATCGTTGCCCGAATATTCGGTAATTAAGTTCCCTGAAAAGTCGCAGCAGATGTCTTCGCTTTTGCGCAAGCTTGCAGATAATGGCTACAATGATTTTTCGTTCTATTACGGCGGTGATGCCAATTTTGCAAACATGAACTCGTATTTCCGTCAGAATGGGGTAGAGGTTGTGTCGCAAAACAACTTGCATCTTGATTGCAGAAAAGCATCTTGGGGTTATGATGACGAGTGTATGTTTGATGAATTTTTCTCCCATGTCCAGAATGTGGGTGCAGGTTCGGTTTCAATACTTTTCACGCTTAATAGCCATGAGCCATTTGATGCGCCGGTGTCGCCGTATGGTACCGATGATGAACTTTCGCGGAGCATGAACGCCTATTATTATACAGATTCTTGTCTGAATGTTTTTCTGGAGAACATGCAGCAGTCGCCAGTATGGGACAAGACGCTTGTGATATTGGTGTCGGATCATGGACGGTTGTTCCGTTCGCAGAACTGGCAGAGTTTGGACAAGAGCCACATTGTTATGCAATGGTTGGGAGGCGCGGTCAATGAGTCGTTTGAATGTGATTTGCCATGCGACCAGGCTGATATTTCAGCGACATTGCTTTCTGCTCTCGGCGTTGAGCATAACGAATTTCCGTTTAGCGAGAATATTTTTGGCAAGCATTATCCGACAGCATTTTCTACCTTTGGTCGAGGATTTTCATTTATTAATGCAGATGAGAGCGTATGGTATTCAGGCGATTCAGATGCTTTTTCTCCTGAAAATGTCTCGGATGAATGCAAACGCAAAACTAAGTCGTATTGCCAGAAAGTGGCAGAGTACTACGCAGGACTAAAATAGGATTAATAATGGATAATTGACAATTGATAATGGTTTTAAATGGCTAACAGTCTGGAAGGCAAAAAGCTTTAAAACCTTCAAGCCTTTGAGACTTCAATTTACAAACAATTTACACCAAAATTTGTGGATTCTCTCAAGAAGTTGTTAGCGTTCCGCAAGCAAATCATCGACAATAGTTTTACCTGGAAATCAATAAAAAAGGTCTCTCATCGAGACCTTTTTTGTGAAGTATTGTTTATTTGTGTTTATTTGAACAACTTAAGGAAATCGTCAACTGAGATTTCATTGTCTTCAAGTTTTACCATTTCGGCGAGGAAGTCAACTACCTTGTCTTCGAGCTCGTGTTCGTAGATGCGGCGAACTTCGTCTTCCTTCTGGAGAAGTTCCTTTGCATACTTTTCTACGTATTCGTTTGGAATATAAGCCATTCCGTATTGTGCGAACTGAGCGGCAACCATTTCTTGTGCAGCCTTTTCAAGCTCTTCCTTTTCAACCTTTATGTTGTTGTCCTTAGCAGCCTTGGTCTTGATTAGAGTCCAGCGAAGGTCGTCGAGGAACTTCGGAAATTCGTTGTCGATTTCTTCCTGTGTGAGTTTTTCGTTGGTAACCTTAACCCAGCGTTTCAGGAATTCTTCCGGAAGTTTGAGGTCGAGTTTCTTGAGGAGTTTTTCCTTTATGTCGAGCATCATCTTGTACTTGCTTTCGCGCTTGAACGAAGCGGTGATGTCTTCAGCGATGCGGGTGCGGAATTCCTCTTCGGTCTTTACGACGTCCTTGCCGAAGCACTTGTCGAACAAATCCTGGTTGATTTCTGCCTGCTTGTATTCCTTTACGGTCTTAACTACGAGGCGGAAGTTCGGTGTCATATTGGCAACTTCTTCCTTCTTTGCCTTGAGCATAACGGCAATCTTGCCTTCTTCCTCGAATGCCTTCTTGATGTCGAAGTCGATGATAGTATCAACGGTTGCACCGATGAACTGCTTCTTAATCTTTGCGTCCTTGATGAATTCGATAGCGAGGTTAGCGTCATCGTTCTTGAGTCCGTTTTCGATTTCAGAACCGTCTTCGGCAATCTGTGTCAAACTACCGGTTAGGAGAGCCTTTTCTGTTGCCTTCTTGATGTCCTCGTACTTTCCGTACTGGCTTCTGTAGTTTTCGATGTAGCGTTCGATGTCCTTGTCTTCTGCCTTTACTATGTACTTGTTGAGTTTGTCTCTCTTCGAGAGTTTGATTTCAAATTCGGGAGCGATACCGAGGTCGAAAGCGAATTCGAACTTTTCGTCCTTTGCAAGGTCGATGGTCTTTGTCCCTTCGTTTGGCAGAGGTTCGCCGAGGATGTTAAGTTTTTCATTTTCAATGTAGTCGCTGAGAGTCTTTCCAACGAACTTGTTGAGTTCGTCAGCAAGTACAGCCTGAGCGTACATTTTTCTTATCAAACCCATCGGGGCGTTACCTTTTCTGAAACCTTTGATTTCCGCTTTCTGGCGGTAAGTTTTCAAGGTCTTTTCTACGTTTTCTTCAATGTCTTCCTTGCTTACGGTGATATTCAGCGTAAGATTTAAATCGTCAATTTGGTTTTTTACAACTTCCATTAGGTCGTCTTTTTTTGATAAATTACTAAATTACAAAATCTTATAATCTAAAAAACCGCACTTGAATTGTAATGCGGTCGATTGTACGGATGAAGGGACTCGAACCCCCACGCCTTTCGGCACTAGATCCTAAGTCTAGCGCGGCTACCAATTACGCCACATCCGCGAATTGCGGTGCAAAGATACAACTTTTTTCGATAGGAAATTTAATCTTGATGATTTTTTTCTATGAGGAATATGTATGATTGTTGTAGCGTTTCTTTGTCGTTTATTTACAGATAGTTATGCTATGTAGTGAAGATTCGGACATTTGTGTTTTCCGCATCAGAAAGCGGGCATATTTTCTTCTTTTTTTGCCCTCATTTTCTTGATATATTTCTCTGTTTGTGTAAGTATATGTATATCAGGTGTTAGCTGATTGGTAAAGATAATAATTTGTTTCAAAACATAGGTAATTTTTAACAAATTTTGTTTCAAAACATATGTAAAATTTGATTGAAATTGTTTTAAAGCATAGGTAACATTTGGGAAATTTTGTTTCAAAACATAGGTGTCATAATCTTTCAATGCATTGCGAGTGTACAAAAAAGGACGGCAGAACCCGTCCTTTTTTATTCGCATGTGTGCGTATTCTATTTTTTAACGAATTTACGTACACTGAACCTTGGCGATGTGTCGGATTGTTCGGTGCGAATGCGTACTACATATACTCCACTTGTCAGATCTCCAACATTGCAAACAGCATTGTCGGTATTCACTTCCAAGCGTCTTACAACCTGTCCCATCACATTCACAATCTCGATTTCAGAAATTGTTTCGGACGAAACAATGTTAATAATGTCGTTTGCGGGGTTCGGGAAGACAGAAAGCTCCACAGTAATATTGTCTTCGACTGCACCGGACGGGTTGAATGTCGCAATGTAGGTTGCATTTTCAGTGACAGTAATCTGACGAGGATTGTCGGTGTTGCTGTCTTGCCATTGGAAGAACTGGTATCCATGATTAGGAATGGCATAAATTGAAATGAGAGTTCCTTCTGCATAAGTTCCGCTTCCATATACGGTACCATAATTTTCGTTGGCGGAGATTACAGTAATAGTATATGTTGTAACCATAGAAATGTCGGAGAAGCTGGCTATATATGTAGCATTGCCCGTTACCGTTATTGTTCGTGGATTTTCGGTATTGTTGTCTTGCCAATTTACAAATACAAATCCTTCGTTAGGAATAGCCGAGATTGTTACTTGTTCCCCCTCGTAGAATGTTCCTCCACCAGATGCGGTTCCTTGGGTTTCGTTTGCCGACATGACGCTTATAGTGTATTGTTGTCCAGCCTCGAAGCTAGCAATGTATGTAGCATCTCCTGTAACGGTAATCGTACGTGGATTTGCCGTGTTGCCGTCTTGCCATTGGGTGAAACGATAGCCGGTGTTTGCGGTAGCCGAAATGGTTACTTGTTCTCCATTGTTGTATGTGCCGCTGCCATTTGCAGTACCCATGGTGTCATTTGCCGAAAGCACATTTATTGTGTATTGGACAAGCAGAGGTTCGAAGTTGGCGATGTAAACAGCATTATTTGTAACTGTAACATAGCGCGGGTTCTCGGTATTGCCGTCGTTCCACGAGATGAAATTACAATTTGCATTTGGAATAGCATATATTGTAATCTCCGTATTCTTAGGATATGTGCCACCGCCTATAACCGTTCCGTAATCATCGTTGTTTGCAGCAGCTACTATTGTATAATTGCTAACATAATCGTTTGTAACTATGTTGGAACGCGACGACAGGCTAAGTCTTGAACCTATATTGCGAACAATCTCAACCTGATAGTACTGGCCTTCTTCGGTACCTGCATTGTAGTCGGTATATGAATTCTGATACGATGGGATTTCCTCGATCATTTCCATATTAGAAGGACTTGTACCACGGAAAATCCTATATGTTCCGAATGTGAATCCTTCGTAGTGCGACCATATTAAGTTCCACGAAGTACCGATACCGCGGTTTATGGTAAGATGCATTGTCTTATGGTAGTCGCTCATTGGAGATTCTCCACCATTGCCATCTACAGCCGTCATCTTATAGCGGTAGGCACGTGTCGACGGATTTGAAGACTCGTCGACCCAGTACGTCTGTTCTGAAACAGGAACTGTTGCGACCAGTTCAAACAAGTCGGCTACGTTGTTTTCGCGATATATACGGTACGACCTTACATTTTCATTGGACATCGCCGACCAATTAACCACATTCCTGTTCCTGTTGTTCATACCGACAATTGATATTTGCGGTGCTTCTGTAATCGTTGTGCTTCCACCTACCTGTACCTGATTTGAAACTGCAGTACATCCGTTTACATCGGCAACAGTAACATTATAGTATCCTGGAGTGCTTACGTGTATAACACTGGAGGTTTCTCCATTGGACCAGTAGTACGATGCATATCCTTCCACTGAAAGTGTAACTTCTGATTGTGGACCAAGTTCTCCGACAACGGTTATTTCTGGCGAGTCGTCCAATGCTCCTGCTACAATTCCAACCTCAACTTCAGGGAAGTCCGTGCACTGTGCCGTACCGAAGAACTGACGATAGATTTCCATATAGTCCCTGTTGTATGTCCGGTATTCTGCGCGATATGTATAGGTTCCAGCAGGAATATTTGATAAATAGGAATTATTGGAAGTAATAGGATAGCCTGTTTCTTGAATTGTTATATGAGGTCCTGCCGTGGTGTCAATCCAGAAGAATGCGAAATCTCCTGTATTGTCAATAAATTCAATTGCTCCGTTACCTTTTGCGCAGGTATCGCCATAAGTTTGAACATTGTATTCTGGAAGCATCGGTTCTTCAACAACAATACTACGGATATTAGACTGGCAGCCCCATGAGTTAGTTGTTGAAAGCCCTACTACATGCGTATCCATTTCATCTTCCCAATGTACAAATGCTCTATACGGACCATTCGCTGCATTATAAGCGATGCTGTCAGTTATACCAGTACCGTAATCCCAGTCGTAAACAGCAAGCGAATCCTCGTATGCAGTAAGTATTGCGGGTTCGCCG
>CAJOEG010000054.1 GCA_905233405.1 uncultured Bacteroidales bacterium
CTTATTGTTTCTTCCCAAAGAAACCTTCTATCTCGCTTGACTTCTATGATGATAACCAGTTGACTCTCTTTTGATTCCTTATTTCGAACTCAGGTTAATTTTAAATTTTAACTAGGCACAAATATACGAAAGATTGTTAAGAGATATATTGATCAAAAATGGAATAAGTGGTTTTTGTTTTGTGGAAACACACTCAAGCCTATCGGAAAAGTGTAATTTTTAGCCTCCAAATTTTATGGAAAAGTGTAGTTTTTTTGATGTTTAGTTTTTGTAATAGATTGTTTTTCAGACAAATAGATATATCGCTGCTTTATATCAAAAAATGAGAGAAAAAATGGCATTATTTTTCCCTTTTATTCTCCCGTGCTAAAATTGATTTCACGGCTCATAAATTCCTCAAAATGATTCTGTGAGAACGATGTGATTGCGCAGAAAGTGCCGCAAAAAAGGACAACTAAACGAGTTTTCATTGCTACAAAATCAAATTCTCAAATCTTCGAATCCTCAAATCATCCTCCTCCGTCTAAACTCGTTGCACACAATCGCTGCCGCCATCGAGATGTTTAGAGACTCGACGTGTTTGTCGCAGAATGGAGGAATGAAAAGCTTGTGTGTAATTTTGGCTTCTACCTCGCGCGAGATTCCGTTGCCTTCGTTGCCCATGACTATCAGTCCGTTTGCTGGCAAATTTTGAGAGTATATGTTGTCGCCTTCGAGGAAAGTACCGAAACAGTCCAAGCCTGTCTGCTTGCGATAGTCAAAAATGAATTGTGGTAGGTCGGTGTAGAATATGTTCACGCGAAGGAAGGCTCCCATCGTAGCCTGAATGACCTTAGGATTGTAAATGTCGGTGCTGCCGTTTGAGCAGACAATGTTGCGTATTCCGAACCAGTCGCAGATGCGGATTATTGTGCCGAAGTTGCCGGGGTCTTGCACGGTGTCGATTGCCATAGTGAGAGAGTCGGACAAGTCACTGATATTTAGTTCCCTGTACGGAATACCTACGGCTGCCATTATTGTCGAGGCAGTGCGGAAGTTCGACAGTTTTTCCATAGTGCGCTCGTCGGTTTCAAACTTCAGGCTGCTGTCGACTGGAACTTTGTCGAGACTTTCGGGCAGTCCGACGAGCATCTTTATTTCCATTCCGGCATTCACAACTTCGCCAATAATCTTGAAACCTTCAACAACGAACATTCCGTGCTGGTCGCGGAACTTCTTGAGCGACAGTGAACTTAATATGCTGGCTTTTGCCTTGGATAACTGCTGGTTCATTCTACCAAAATATATTTTGAGATTTTGTCGTATTCGCTTTGCGAGAGTGCCTTTTGCTTTACAAGTTCATCTGTTGACTTGATTGTTTTGGCAAAGTCGCGGTAGTTGAGTATTGCGTTTGCGATATTCTTGTCGATGTAAGGATGCGAAACCAAAGTCTTGAAATCTGCAGTGTTGATGTTGATTGTGCGGATTGGTTCGGTATTGACCTTGATATTAGGCAAAATACTATTGTATAGTTCGTCGGTCATGCCATACACTTCACGCAGTTGTTCAACAGCAATGAATCCACCAAGTTTCTGGCGGTAGGCAATTATGCGCTTCGAGTAGGCTGCACCAATTCCCTTGAGCTTTTGCAAGTCGGTTTCGGTGGCAGTGTTAAGGTTGACAATAATGTCGTAAGAAGCCGTTTCCTGAGCACTTTCGATTTTTATGTACGGCATAAGCTTTTCGGCAAATTCGGCATCAACGCCATGAATCTTGGTAATGTCCGACGGCTGCTTGAAACGCCCGCCCTTGCTGCGATATTTCACAATGTTTTCGGCTTGCCACGTTTTGAAACCTAGTCGCTCAAGTTCGTCCTTTGTTGCAGTATTGGGGTCGAAATCGAAGAGTTCGGTTGGTTGTGCATTGTCGTTGTCGCGGTATTCGTGTCGGTAATCGTTGCGACTATAATTATTGCTGTACTGCTGACGTTCAATCACAATGTAGTCCTTTATTACCTCGTATTCCTCTGGCTTTAGTGTGCGGACGCGCGTAATATCTTCGGGCTTGTAGAATTTGTAGCCTTTTTCGCGGTAGTTCATGATGCCGTTCACTGACTTTGGCGAAAGTCCAAGTCGCAAAAGGTCTTCTCGTGAAGCAGTATTCGGATCAAAGGCAAAAAGTTCGCTGTCGTCAAAATGTGTCTGCTGGTAAACAAGGAAACTGTCTATTTCAGTCTCGAAATCGCTAAAGTCAACTTTTGGGTTAGACTTATGCACTGAAACGAAAATGTTTGCACCAATCAGAACCAAAAGTATTGCGAAAAGCACAAGCATTCCGTTTTGCTCGCGCTTCGAGAAGTTGAAATATTCCTTGATGAAGTTCTTCATTATAATTGAAGAATCTTCCTGCGTTACAGATTCTGAAACAAGTTCAGAATGACAAGGGACGCAGGAAGATTCATTGTAGAATATGCGATTATCTTTCGAGTACTACCTTTACGGTTTCGATTCCGTTTGCAGTCGATACGCGAACGAAATACATTCCGTTTGGCAAGTTGCTCATGTCGATTGCCGAGCTGTTGCCAACTACCTTGCTGCTTACAACTGTATTGCCAATGCTGTTGAATATTTCAACGCTGTCAATTTCCTCGTTTGAAGTTATGTTCAAGATTCCGCTTGTCGGGTTCGGGTAAATTGACATTGCGGTTGCTGTTTCTATCGCGTTTTCAGTTGCACCTTCTACACAGAAAGTTATAGTCTTTGTTGAGAAACTCTCTGAACCTACCGACAAGAGCGTTTCGTTGGTGTTTGCGTTAATAAATGAAGCACTGCCAGTGCCGTAACCATAGACTCCGGACAATCCATTTCCTTTGCTGTCGTAGAGGTTGAAAGTGTAGCAGCCTTCGCCAAGGCAGAATTCAGAAACCACCGATTCGCCAGTATAATCGCCAGCCGCACCGCTATATAATACATTGTTTTCAGCATCTTTTATATCCCAAGTTGTTTCGTTGGGGTCAGGACTCCAAATATCGTTGTAATCGGCAGTAAGGCTCAGACGGAATCTTTCTCCGTCGTGTACTATTCTGTAATCGGCACTCTTTGGAGTTTGTGTCTGGTTTTCTCCACCATTCACTTGTCTTACTACAAATGAAATCGTGCCTAGTCCTTCGGGAATTGCAACCGAATTGAAAGAAATGCTTGCTGTTCCTCCTGCAGCAATGTTTACATCAAATGTCTGTTCATTGCTTATGTTGCCACAAGTATATGATGCAACAAGTGATGTCACAGCAAAATCGCTATTGTTCTTGACATTAATTGTCGGCTGTACTTCAGTGTAGTTGCAATATTCGCCATTAGGTTCCGAAATACTCACAATTTTAACATCGCCCGCCGAAACCAATACATTGCGCGACTTGGTGTTGTTGCTTGGATCCTGGTCAACCTGTCCGTTAGGATTTTCAACAGCAAAATTGAAGTTATATGCACCAGTTTGAAGTGTTATTTCATCAAATGTTATAGTTGCTGTTTCATATTGTGCAAGATTGCCAGTCCAAGTTGTTGTTACAAAAACCGGATCAATTTCAGGCATACCTGCAGGGTTGCTAATATTGTACCAAGCTGTTAATGAAGTTAAATTTGCTGTTCCGAGATTCATAATAGTAATTTGTGGCTGGAAAGTTGCTTCCTGTGCCGACATTGCCGATGTAGGAGCAACAATTGACTGTATTGCTGCATCGTTTTCGTTGGTGCCTGCCACAACCATAACCTTCTGTATATAAGGTGCGCGGAACTGACGAGAAATGACAAGGTCGAGTTCACCAGTTTCTGTAAGTTCTTCAAATGTGAGTTCGGCACTTGTACCTTCGCCTGTGTATTGTGCATCAAGAAGAACACCGTCCTTGCTAAGTGCAATGTACGAAAGGTTTTCGGCAGTTACATCGAGAGAAGTCGAGCCAATCGGCAGTATATTCGAATATTCTGGAGTAAGCTGCGAAGGAACACCAACATACGGCATCAGTGACGGGTCGCCCATAAGAGTGTAAATTTCCCAGTAATACTTTATGTATGACGATGTTGATGAGTTTACTGAAAAATTACCGATGAAGACAATTTCGCCAGCCGAAACGTATGGTGCTTCGCCACGCTCGTGGAACAGGTGGTCGTATGCGCCAAGTCCGGTTCCTTCGTAGGTCGGGTTTACATTGATGGTCTGCATTGTACCTACCGACCAGTAGAAGTCTTCGTCCCAAATTGTACTGTTGGTTCCTCCTATATGACCTACTGCACCCTTGCCAGGTGTGCGGAGTAGCGATTCGCCGAAGCATTCAGTATCGAACTTGTTTGAAAGGCAGCAGTTGCCTATGCTGAAGAAATATTCGTCTTCATTCTGCAGATTAGGAATGTCTGTAAGGTTGAAAACAGGATCCTGCCAACCGTCGTAGTTGCAGTGTGCAGAATAGTTTACAAAGCCAACGCCTTCGCTTATCTGTGCTTTTATGGCATCTCCGCTTGTATGACTTTGTGGCGACAGGTAAACTGTTGCATTAACACCATGTTCATCGTTGAAATAATACTGAGTTGCATAGTTTATCTGTCCGTTTCCATTGATGTCATCGTACTGATAACTACCATCGTAACCAGCAACAAGCACTGCATCACCTAAATAAGATGGGTCAGGAAAAGTGTATTGCTCGAACATCAAGGTCTTTTCAATCTGCGGAGTCAGTTGCGAAACGTTCTGAGCAGAGAAACGTCCGTAGAACATATCAGGAATGTAGTCGCTATTGCCGTCGAAGCATACCTTATATACATCAGTATAGTGGTCTTCTCTTGATATACTGGTCTTGCGAACCGAAATCTGTGCGGTATCACCTACATAAAGCACATACGACGGAGCAGGATTTTCTGTGGTTGCGCCATCATACAATCCTTGCAAATAAGTCCTTACTGCAGCATCGGTTCTACCGATTTCATCGGTGTAGGCTGTTACAACCTTAAAACCCTTCTTGGTTTTCCAAGCGATGAACGGATCCAATGCTTCCTCGAACATTCTGTCGGCAACAATGGCGTAGGTTATCGGATAGTGCATTGCTGCATCGCGGGTTCTCTTGTAGTTCCAAATCTTGCTGTACAACGCCTCGAAAGCAGGAGAGTACTTGCTGTCCTTGATGGCATTGCTGCGGACATTTGCATTCTTGAACGAAAGTTCAACGCTGATGTCGTCGGCGATTGTGAGAGCATTGTCGGCAATGTCGTATGCAAACGGATTTACGATGACCTTTACCAGACGAATGCCACGCATAATGCCGACTTCCTCTATCGTAACTGTTTCTGGAGAGAACAAACCGCCTTCTGCGTAGATTTTGTTCTTCTCGAACGGAACATCTTCCTTCTTCTGGTTCTTGAACAACGAAGGCTGACAAGGCACTATAGCCTGACTGAAACCTGCATCTGCAAGACTTACAACTTTTTCGGAATTTACAGTTACATTGGTAACGATTTCTGCATCCATCGGCACTTCAATCATCTTTACCATTACTGGTAACTGAGGAAAACCAATCTGGTTGTTTGTAATGTAGCCGTCAACGACAATCTTGGAGTATATTTCTCCGTTTTCAATTGTGCGTGTCAGCGAAATCTCTGACAACTTGCTTGTAAAACTCAAAGTCGAATTAGTATTTTCGACTATCTCTGTGGCGTTCTTTCCGCCGTTGATTGCGACTGGAACCAATGTCTGTGCGAAACATAATGCACTGATGGTCAATCCAATCATTAGGGATAATATTTTCTTCATTGTAATAAATTTTAAGAAGACAAAGGTAAAATTTATTTACGATTTTAGATTTACGATTTACAATTTTTTTAATAGGTAAAATTCAAGCCGAAAAATACTGTCGATTGCAAAAAATGCAGTAAATTAGCACCGCAAAAATTTTAGAGGTATGCATATAGCAGTAGCAGGAAACATTGGAGCCGGCAAGACTACTCTTACTAAGTTGCTGGCAAAGCATTACGGATGGACTCCGAATTTCGAGGATGTTGACTATAATCCTTATCTTAATGATTTTTACGAAGATATGCAGCGCTGGTCGTTCAATCTTCAGATTTATTTCTTGAACAGCCGTTTCAACCAGATTCTTGAGATTCGCAAGTCGGACAAGACCATAATTCAGGACAGGACTATATATGAGGACGCATATATTTTCGCTCCAAACCTTCATTCGATGGGGCTTATGTCGAGCCGCGACTTCGACAATTATTTCAGCCTGTTCAAACTTATGACTTCGGTGGTGCAGGCTCCCGACCTGCTGATATATCTTCGCGCCAGCGTTCCTACGCTTGTACGCCAAATCCAGCAACGTGGACGAAAGTACGAGTCGTCGATTCGTATAGATTACCTTACCCGTCTCAACGAACGTTACGAGGCTTGGGCTTCGGAATACGACAGTGGCAAGTTGCTGATAATCGACGTTGACAATATCGACTTTGCAAACCGTCCCGAAGACCTTAGCACTGTTATCGACAAGATTGACGCAGAAATTCACGGATTGTTTTAGGGCTTGTTAAATTGTTTGGATTATGTTTTCAGGAATTGTAGAAGAAACCGCAAAATTGGTAAGGATAGAGAAGGAGCAGAGTAACATTCACTTTTATTTCACTTGCTCGTTTGGTGACCAACTACGCATAGACCAGAGCGTTGCACACAACGGCGTATGCCTTACTGTAGTCGAAATCGACAAGCCGACAAAAACCTACAAGGTTACGGCAATGAAGGAAACTCTTGACAAGTCGAACCTTGGTCTGCTCAACATCGGCGATGAGGTAAACATTGAGCGCAGTATGAGTATGGACAAACTCCTCGACGGTCATCTTGTTCAAGGTCACGTTGACCAGACGGCAAAGTGCATTGATGTTACCGAAAACGGTGGCAGTTGGTACTATACTTTCGAGTACGACAAGTCGAAGGGAAACATTACCGTCGAAAAAGGTTCCGTATCGGTCAACGGTGTGAGCCTTACGGTTGTAAACTCCAAGGCAAATACATTTTCCGTATCGATAATACCATATACATATCAGGTTACCAACTTCCATTGCTTCAAGGTAGGCACTATCGTAAACCTTGAGTTCGACATTATCGGCAAGTACATACAGAAAATTATGGCCGGCTACCTCGAAGGGCTTGGCAAATAGCAGGTGTCAATACTCGCAAAATACCTAAACAGCGTCAGGGCATTGCAATTTTTGCAACTGTTCCGTTTCGTAGCGTTGCTACTTATAGGTATTGTCCTGTCAAAGACCCACATCGGTATAAGCCAGATTGGCACATACGAAACTTTTCTGCTCATTTCGGGTGCGGCTTGTTTTTTCTGGACGGGCGGAATGCTTCAGACAATGCTTTCGATGAAGCGCGAACAGCAACAGGGGAAAAATGAAGCATACTTTAATATATTCCTGATTTTTACTGCATTGGCTCTGATTACGGCACTTGCTGTTTTTCTGTTGCAGTCGCAGATTGCAAGTTTTGTGGGGTTTCACGGCGATAGGATACCATACCTGAAGATTTTGCTTGCCTATATTGCGCTATCGTGTCCCTCAAATCTTGTTGAATATATTTATCTTGTTGAAAACAAACCTTATAGGATTGCCATTTATGGCGCGGTTGTATTTACTTTGCAGATTCTAGCGGTAACAATACCTGTGATTATGACCGACGACCTTGGCTATGGTCTGTATGGGCTTTTGCTTGCAACGGCAGTAAGGTTTGTGTGGTTAGCGATTGTCGTGCTAAGATATTCTCGGATAAGGTTTTCGGGCAAATATATGGGATTTTTCCTGAAACTTTCCGGTCCGTTCATATTAAGTGTGCTGATTGTAAAGGGAATACAGTATGCCGACAGTTTCCTTGTGGCCTATAGGTTTAGTGAAGGTACCTACGCAATGTTTCGCTATGGTGCAAAGGAATTTCCGCTTATACTTTTGCCAGTCACGGCATTTTCGGAGGCTATGTCGTCGCGTATAGCCAACAACGGTAGCATTGCGGAAACGCTCGAAAGTATAAAGAGCGAAAACCGACACATAATGCACATCTTTATTCCTGTGGCTATGATTGCAATAATAGCGAGCAAGTATCTCTATCCGTTGGTTTTCAATGAAGATTTTTACGAAAGTGCATTGATTTTCAACATATATTGCTTCGCATCGGTATTTAGGTTTATAACTCCCGAATGCATACTTGTTGGCAAGCGGCAAAGCCGTCCGATACTTGCTGCCGCAGCGGTAAACATTATTGTTAACATAGTGCTTGGACTTGTGCTAATGAATTTTATAGGCATTATCGGTGTCGCCATCGCTTTCCTTTTGGGCAATCTGACGGAAAAACTGATACTTGTTTCGGTTGTCAAGTCAATTTATGGCATACGGCTGAAGGAATATTACTACAAAAGAGAATTGCTGAAAATAAAGATTTGATACGTTGCATGATGATTAATTGATGGTTAGTATTCCACTTCCGTTAGAAACAAGCCATCGGCAGGAACCGACTGTCCAGCTTCGCAGCGGTCTTTCATTTCGATTATGCGACAGAAATCTTCAACAGAAAGTTTTCCTTTCCCAACTTCAACCAGAGTGCCGACTATCGCACGGACCATATTGCGCAGAAACCTGTCGGCAGAAATGCGGAACACTATCAAGTCTCCGTTTACTTCAAAGTCGGCACGGCAAATACGGCAGTTGTTGGTTTTTACATCGGTATGCAGCTTGCTGAAACTGGTAAAATCAATGTAATCAAAGAGTTTGTTGGCGGCTTCCTGCATTTTGGTTATGTCGAGAGGACAGCGCACATACCACGAAAAGCCTTTTAGAAACGGATTTTTGTGTTGCGTAATCACATATTTGTACGAACGTTTCTTTGCATCGAAGCGGGCGTGGAAATTTTCATCCGTGTGGCTTATCGCGAAGACGGAAATGTCGTATGGAAGAAATCCGTTTAGCCTGTCAACCAGTTTGTTGTCGATTTCGGCATTGGCATCGAAATGTGCCACATAATATTCGGCGTGAACGCCAGTGTCGGTACGTCCGCAGCCTGTTACGGAAATATGTTCACGCAAGACTTTGCCAAGCGCATCTTCAAGTGTTTCTTGCACCGACGAGGCGTTCGGCTGCGATTGCCATCCGTGATAGCAAGTCCCTACATACGATAGCTCAATCTTGTAGCGCATTATTGTTTGCTTATTTTCAACGAATGAACTTCATTTCCACTGTGCAGTCTAACCACGTATATTCCAGCGTTCAGTTCCGAGCCGAGAACGATGGTGTCGCCACCAGCTGTTCCTGCCAGAACAATCCTTCCCAATGCGTCTATCACTTCGTAGGAAACACTTTCTCCATCGTTGGAATTGAATTTTACGGTAATTTCCTCGTCAAACGGATTTGGATATGCTGAAATATCTGAAATACCAAATTCTTCTGCCATAACTGGTGGGTCAATCGGGTCGTCGGAACCACCACAACGCACAATATTGGAATAAATCCTGTCGTAAGTTGCATCTTCGGTTACAAGTGGATGGCTCATCTTAATCATTATGCGGTAGTAGGTTCCATCTTCGAACCTATTCATTTCTATGAAATTATAAGTGCTGAAAAGTACCGAATCTATTATTTCCAAGTTTTCGGGCGAATCGCCAGCAAGGATATAGGTGAAAGTTTCGGTTATGCCCACATACGGACTCCAATTGAGGTTGCAGACGTTGTTGTTGTCGCATATAGCGGCAAGCACTATGGTGCGGTGGAAGGCTTCAATTTCGCTTTCGTCGCCACAATTGCTGACGGCAGTTACCTTGTATGAGTAGTATCTTTCCGAAGCATCGACAGTTGTGTCTTCGTACATTGCTTCCGGATTGAAGCCTACGCTTGCGATATTTGCAAAGCCGTTGCCCGAATCGCGGTAGATTCTGTACGAGGCTGTTCCTTGGTTGGCCGTTTTGTTCCAGCGCAGAACTACCGAGTTGGTTTCGCTTACCGAAGCAAGCGCAAGTTTGTCGCCAGTGTATGGTTGGCGGATTGAAACGTTTACAGCGTCATACGAACGGCAACCTTGGTTGTCGGTAACTGTTACGGAGTAGTCGTTTGCCTCGCTGACGGTAATTGTCTGTGTTGTCTCTCCGTTGCTCCATTGGAATGATGAATAATTGCCAACATTTATGGTATATGACTGACCTTCACACAATACGATGTCGCTCCAAGCACCTATAAACGGCATTTCTGGTTCGTTTACGGCAGTGTCGAGTATGGTTTCGCAGTCGTTGCTGTCGGTAGTGGTAATCGTGTAATGTCCTGCCGGAAGCGAAGTTGCAGAGTTTGTCGAAGAAACGTTTCCGCTCCACGCAAACGAGAATCCAGTGCCGTTTCCACCGTCAATGGTTATGGCAATGGAGCCTGTGCCGCCATTGCATTGTGCATCGGTTACCGTCATTTCAAAGTTATGGGTCATGGCATCTTCCACGACAACTGGAACTGTGTCGGTACAATTATGACTGTCCTTTACGACAAGCAAATAATTTCCTGCTGCAACATTTTGATATATAGAATCTACGCATACTGGCGAGTTTGGATTCGCTTCCCTGAACCAGAAATATTGTGCATATAGGCCAGTTCCACCAGTTGCCGAAGCAGAAAGAACTGCATTGTCGGCTCCAGCGCAGGTGATTGGAGTAGTAGTGCTTGGGATAGCGACAAGTTCCTCGGGTTCTGTAATTGTGTCTGTGAATGTTGCTGTACAAGTGTTTGCATCAGTAACGACAAGCGAATATTCGCCTGCAGAAAGGTTCGTCTGGTTTGCTTCTGCGGTTTGTCCGTTCCATTGATAGGAGTATGGTTCTGTGCCACCCGAAACCGATATTGTAATAGCGCCGTCGTTTCTGCCGAAGCAACTTATGTTTGTTGCATTTCCATTGACATTCAAAGCAGTTGGCTGCGAAATACTTGCACTTGCGGTTGCTGAGCAATTATGATTGTCGGTTATCGTTACCGAATAGTTGCCAACCGAAAGATTGGTCCTGCTTGCTCCTTCGTTGTTGTCGTTCCAATGGTAGGTGTGTTGCGGTGTTCCACCAGTGACAGTCAACGAAATAGCACCATTATTTGCTCCATAGCAAGTAATGTTGGTTGGGTTGGCTTGTGCCGACAACACTTCAGGTTGAGATACTGTATATGAATGAGTTACTGAGCAGGAGTTTCTGTCGGATACGGTGCATGAATATTCGTTTGCAGCAAGGTTTTCGATGCTTGCGGTTTCTGTATCGTTGTTCCAAGTGTATGAGTATGGCGAAGTTCCTCCCGAAAGGGCAAGAGAGATTCTTCCCGAATTGTCGCCGTTGCAAGCCAAATTGTCAATTGTTTCGGAAACTGTGATTTGTTGCTTTTCTGCTATTGTTGTGGCAAACGACCTTTGGCAAGTCGAGTTTGTAATTGTAACAGCATAATTTCCAGCACTTAGGTTTGTCCGTTCTGTAAGCGTTGTGTTTGAATTTTCCCACACGAACGATGAGGTTCCTATTCCAGAAAGGGTTAAGTTTCCTGTTTCTCCGTAGCATTCTGGTTGTACGTAGGTAAGACTTTGATTGTAAAGGGCAGTACCGTATTCTACAAACACAACTGAGTCGGCGATTATTTTGCCATTTGAATCCTTTGCCAGGAGATGTTTGTATCCGCCAGAAATGTTGGCAAAATTGCCACTTGTCCGCCAATTTTCACCATTGTCAATCGAATACGAGGTTGCTCCTGTTGCTGAAATAGTGAGGCTTGCATTGTTGCTACCGTCGCAGGTTTCTGGCTGGGAATTTATTGTAAACGTTGTGTTTCCGTTAATGCAAATCCTTTCAACTGAGCCGTCGTTCCTGATTGCCCAAAGTATGCCGTTTCCTGCCGAGGCTATTTTTGTATAGCTTCCCGTCGTTACTTCTCGCCAAGTTGTTGAATATTCGTAAATTGCTCCGTTCGAGAGGAGTACATACACATTTTCGTCGCATGCAGCCGAGGAAACTATATTTTCTAGAAATCCCGGGTCGATGACTTCTGTTGCTGGTGAGGCTGACGGGTTGAATCTTGCGATTCCATTGCTGGTTGTAATGAAAATGTTTCCAGAAGCGGTCTTTACAAAATGTGAATTGCTGTTAAGGGATATGCTAATCGGAACTTGTGTAAGATTTCCATTTTCAAGTTGGTAAACCAAAGTTCCAGCAATGGCAAAAAGTCCGTTCGAGCAAACGACATCCTTAACGGCCGATGCGCTTTCTATCGTGTCAACCACCGAGCCACCGACAATCCTTAAAATGCCATAATCTGTTGCAGCATAGATTGTTCCGTTGTCATCGGCGAGAGCATTTACATTTGTTTCTGCTACTACCGAAATATTTCTTCCTGCCTTGCGGATTAGTGAGTTGCCAGTCCCGAGCCAAAGCGTATCGTTGTGGATGCAAGCGGCCTTCACTGTTAGGTTCTGCAAGTTTCGCTTGTACGATGTCCAAGTGTAGCCGGATACCAGATTTATTCCAGAATTGCCTGCAATACAAATAGTTCCATCGTTGTTGCCATAGATGAAATTTGGCGTATGGTTGAGCAAGTTGAGGTTTGTATGGTAGGTTTCTGCATTGCCGTTGAAGTCCATTATGGC
>CAJOEG010000055.1:0-3073 GCA_905233405.1 uncultured Bacteroidales bacterium
GAATGGCGGTTCAATCACAGGCGCACCAACTTCTGTTAACTGCGGCGGAGACTACACATTCACCGTTGCACCAAACGACTGCTACGAGGTTGCTTCTGTTACCGTGAACGGAACACAAATTACACCTACGAACAACATCTATACAATAGCAAATGTAACTGAAGCACAGAGCATCAACGCAACATTCAGCCAGGTTTCATACACAGTAACTGCTTCTGCTGGAAACGGCGGAACAATTTCAAATGCAGGCAGCACAACTGTCAACTGCGGCGACGATATTACATATACAATCACGCCAGACGAAGGCTATATGATTTCGGATGTCGAAGTTGACGGACATAGCGTTGGTTCGGCAGATTCGTACTCATTTACAAATGTAATTGCAAACCACACGATTTCGGCGACATTCGAGCTTATACCGGCAGGTGAAGTTGTAATAGTTGTAAATGCCGATGCAGAAGGAGGCTCTGTAGATCCGACAGGAACACAGACAATCACCGAAGGTGACGACTTCACATTTACAGTTACTCCAGACAACTGCCATACCATAGGCATTGTTACAGTCAACGGAGCAGAAGTAACCCTTGATGCAAACAATTCGTACACAATACCAAATGTAACCACAGAACAGACAATAAATGTAACATTCAACCAGATTTCATATACAGTTGCTGTAAATGCTGGCGAAGGAGGAACAATTACTCCTGCTGATGGTGCAGTTCTTTGTGGTGAGAACATCACCTTCGCAATTGCAGCAAACGAAGGCTATGAAATTGTAGATGTTGTGGTTGACGGTCAGAGCCGTGGCGTTATCACAAGCTACACATTCGAGAATGTAACCGACAATGAACATAGCATCGCAGCAACATTCACACAGATTGTTGTTCCAGAATGCAACGCTGTAGATGGATTGGAAGTTTCGGTTGAACCTTACGGAAACTTGATTTCGTGGACAGCTGCCGAAAATGCAGTATCGTATAACATCTTCCGTAATGATGAAACAGTGGCTATTGCTAATGTGGCATCAACCAGCTATGTTGATGTAACCGGAAATGCTGGTGACAGATACCATATTGTTACAGTTTGCCAGTACGGTGAATCCGATGCTTCTGCTGAAGTTGAAGCAATTTCGACTGCAATCGAGGAAAACAGCATTTCGGTTGAACTTTACCCGAATCCAACCGATGGTAAGTTTATGATTGAATGCAACGAAATGGCAACAGTTGAAATCTTTAATTTGGTTGGTCAGATTGTCGAAAGGGTAGAGGCTAACTCAAATGCAATTACCATTGACGCTTCTGCTTGGACAAGCGGAGTTTACAATGTAAGGATTACAACGGACAATGCAAGCATAGTTGTAAGGCAGATTGTAAAACAATAAAACAATAGAAAAACGAAAATACGAGGGAGATTGACAAATCTCCCTCTTTTTTTTATTTTTTTTTCTATCCAAACTAAAACCGAGAAAATAAATCTTAACTTTGTGGCTTATTTGATAACAATAAAATTATATACTATGTCGAAGGAAAACATTGAATTTTCGGATGCTAAAACATTAGGTCTCAACGAAGAAGAATTTGAAAAGATAAAACAACTGCTTGGCAGGACACCAAATTACACCGAGCTAAGTATATATTCCGTAATGTGGAGCGAACACGCATCGTACAAGAACTCAATACGATGGATTAAGACTTTGCCACGCAAAGGCGGTTGCTTGCTTACTGGTGCTGGTGAAGAAAACGCAGGTTTGGTTGATATAGGCAACGGACTTGCTTGTGCTTTCAAGATTGAATCGCACAACCACCCGTCGGCAGTAGAACCATATCAGGGTGCTGCAACAGGCGTTGGCGGTATCAACCGCGACATTTTCACAATGGGTGCCCGTCCAGTTGCACAGCTCAACTCGCTGCGTTTCGGTAACATCGAGAACGAACACACAAAATGGTTGCTCCGCCGCGTCGTTAAGGGAATCGGTGACTATGGTAACGCTTTCGGCGTTCCGGTTCTTGGCGGTGAAGTAAATTTCGACGAATCGTACAACACAAACCCGCTTGTAAACGCAATGTCGGTAGGTATCATGGACAAGAACGACATGATTTCGGCAATCGCAAAGGGCAAGGGCAATCCAATATATATCGTTGGTTCTTCAACTGGCAAGGACGGTATCCATGGTGCTACATTTGCATCTGCCGACCTCACCGAAGATTCGGCCGACGACATCCCGTCAATCCAGGTTGGCGACCCGTTCCAGGAAAAACTTTTGCTCGAAGCTTCGTTGGAACTTGCTAAGACCGATGCAATAGTCGGTATGCAGGACATGGGTGCCGCTGGTATTATTTGCTCAACCTCCGAAATGTCGGCAAAGGGCGAAAGCGGTATGAACATCGACCTTTCGCTTGTTCCTCTGCGTCAGAACAATATGGAAGCATGGGAAATCCTGCTTTCGGAATCGCAGGAGCGTATGCTTGTCTGCATAAAGAAAGGCAAGGAACATATCGTTGAAGAAATATTTGCAAAGTGGGACCTAAACTGCGCACGTATCGGTGAAGTTATCGACGAAGACAAGCTCATCTTCTCGTACAAGGGCGAAGTCGTTGCTGAAGTTCCTGCCGAAAGCCTTGTTCTTGGCGGTGGCGCTCCAGTTTACGAACGCGAATATGTTGAGCCGGAATTCATGAAGGACTACAAGCACTTTGACATAAATTCAATTCCAGAGGAAGATGTTGACCTGCACGATGTTGCAACATTCCTTACAGGACATCCGAACATTGCTTCGAAGCGTTGGGTTTACGAACAGTACGACTCGATGGTTCGCACAGTAAACATGACCACCAACAAGCCCTCGGATGCTGGTATGGTAAATGTAAAGGGTACAAACACTGCACTTGCACTTACAACCGACTGCAACAGCCGTTACGTGAAGGCTGACCCAGAAAAGGGTACCGCAATAGCAGTTGCTGAAGCAGCCCGCAATATTGCCTGCACAGGTGCAAAGCCGGTTGCAATCACCGACTGCATGAACTTCGGTTCGCCTTACAATCCACAGGCATACTGGCAGTTTGTAATGTCAATA
>CAJOEG010000055.1:3085-11493 GCA_905233405.1 uncultured Bacteroidales bacterium
GAAGCTTGCCGTGCTTTCGACACTCCAGTTACTGGCGGAAACGTATCGTTCTACAACCAGACCACAATCGCTGGCAAGACCGAACCTGTTGACCCGACTCCAGTTATCGGTATGCTCGGTATTTTGCCCGACAAGGCAAACCACGTTCCGCTGTGCTTCGACAAGAAGGGTGACGTTATTTATTTGATAGGTGAAAGCGCCGATGACATCAACTGCTCCGAATACCTATATTCATATCATAGGGTTAAGAAGTCGCCAGCGCCGAAGTTCGACCTCGATTTTGAAGTAAAACTGTCAAAATTGTTGCAGGTTCTTGCAGCAAAGAAACTTGTAAAGTCGATGCACGATGTTTCTGACGGCGGTCTGTACATCACTTTGCTCGAGGCCGCAATGCCAAACAACCTTGGTTTCGACATCACAACTGCTAGCGAATTCCGTACCGACGCCTTCCTGTTCGGCGAATCGCAGGGCCGAGTTGTTGTTTCGATGAACGAAGACCAGGAGGACGATTTTGTTGACTTCATGATGAAGGAAAAGATTCCGTTCTCGCTGCTCGGCCACGTTACCAAGGGCGAACTAAGAATCGACGACGAGTCGTTCGGTTTCATCAAGGATGCAAAGGAACTGTACGACAACGCCATCGGCAAAATAATGGAAAAATAATTAATTGATAATACGATGAAACCTGGTGTAAAGAAAGCCATAAAAATTCCGTGCATTATCATTGGAGTAATCCTGATACTGCTCATAATTGTAAACTTCGCTGCAGGACCTATTGCAAAGAGTTACATTAACAACCACTGCAAGGAACTTTGCGGACGTACGGTTACAGTTGAGAAGATAAGAACCAACCTTTTTGTAGGTAAGGTGACAATCATGGGGTTGAAAATGTTGGAGTTGAACGACAAGGATGAGTTTTGCTCATTCGATACGCTTGTCGTGAAGATAAACCCGTTCAAGCTCATCAGCAACGAGGTTAAGCTCAACGAGATAACCCTCATCAACCCCAAGGCAGTGATTATTCAGGACGGTGATGCGTTCAACTTCGACAGCCTTATCGACTTCTACGCTTCCGACGAGGAAGAACCAGAGGAAGAGGACAGCACCAACTGGATTATCAACCTGAACGACATTACATTGAAGGGCGGTGAAGTTGACTATCGCGACGTTGCAATAGGCAGTCAGTTTGATATGGGCAACTTGCAGCTTGAAATTCCGCACATCTACTTCAGCGGCGAAGATACCGACGTTGGTATAAACCTAGACTTTGCCGAAGGCGGAAGACTTGGTCTGCAGGTGGCTTACGGAATGGAAAATGGCAAATACGACCTTGACATCGACCTCGAGGATTTCTCTCTGGCACCAGTTTTCCCGTATCTCAAGGAAAGCATGAATGTTTCATCGTTCGACGGCAAGCTCACTTCGAAGATTTCTGTCAAAGGTTCTACCGAGCACATAATGAACATTGTTGCAAGCGGTGACGTCGAAATCAACGACATCGTATTGAAGGACATGGACGAAAATGATGTCATCACGGCAAACAAAATAAAGGTCGGCATTGATAAGATTGACACAGAAAAGAACCTCTTTGCCTTCAACGAGATACTCATCGACGGAATAAAGACCGAATACATTATCTACGACACTCTGCACGACAACATCGACAACCTTTTCATCGAGGATAGTGCCGACGAGGAGGAGGACAATGTAGAATCGAGCGGTGATATGAACCTGACAATCAAGAAATTCACTCTTGACAATTCAAACATAGTTTATACAGACAATTCCTTGCTCGAAAAGTTTGTACTTCCGATAACAAACATCAATGTAAATGCAAACAACTTGAACCTTGTTTCGCAGTTCGATGCAAAGCTTAAGGCACAGGTCGGCGACAAGGGCGAACTGAAAGGCTCGTTTGTAGGTTCTTTGTCGAATTTCTCGAACATGAAGCTCAATATCTCGCTGAAGAACATCAAGCTGAAGGATATGTCGCCATATTGCGTACACTATACCGCCTACCCGATTACCGACGGTATTTTGTCGCTGTCGAGCATAAGCACCATTACAAACAATTATCTAAACAGCTCTAACGAACTTAACATCTTGAACTGCACGGTAGAAAAGAAGCGCAAGGATGTAAAGGCAGAATACAGCAACATTCCACTGAAAGCCGCTCTTTACATCTTGTCTGACAGAAACAAAAAGATTTCAATTGACCTGCCTGTGACGGGCAACATTGACGACCCATCGTTCAAGCTTGGAAGGCTTATCTGGAAGACATTCTGCAACCTTATGGTAAAGATTGCAACCAGTCCGTTTGATGCCTTTAAGAAGGATGGAGCTGAGGACAATTTTAGGGATATGTATATGGAAATAACCGACCGTAGCCTTACTGTCGAGAACTACCAGCAACTTAACAAGATGTCGGAAGAGTTCCTTGACATAATCGCCGACAAACCTGACATCAAATTGGAGATAACCCAATCGCTTGACAAGACTACCAACTTAAACCAGATTGCAATGTTCCGCCTGAAGATGGATTGTTATCTTGATGCAAACGGAAAGACACGCGAGGAACTTACAGTGGAAGAATATAAAGCTATACAGGCGATGAGGGACAAAGACCCTAAATTGGTTGAGTTTGCCAAGTTGAAAGCCAACACGCGCAACACAACCGAAGCCGCTATGAAACTTCACTCTGGTTCTGAACTCGAAGGAATGTACAAGATGATGAACAGTATGCGTGAGAGAAATCTGCGTGAATATTTCACTGGTCAGGGAATTCCATCGGACAAGGTTACTTTTGCTCCAATCGACGAGGCCAGCCAGAACAAGAACAAGATTACCATCAAGTTCGGCATGGACCTGCCCGACAATGTTGACGACATAGTATTGGACGAGGACGAATAGGAAGCGAGAGTCTAAAAGAAGAAGAAAATCAAACCGTGACAGTTTGTCACGGTTTGAACCTGCGGGCTTTAGATGGCAAAATGCGATTAACGGATATCGCTGATACAAAGCAACTTTCGGTAAAAATTAATTTGCCTTACCAAACCAATATTGATAAAAACACAATGGCAAACCCAACTACAAAACAGGAACTTTTAACCGCCATAGCTGATGGTTATGCAAAACTGAACGAACAGATTGACAAGATGAGTGCAGAAGAAATTGCCGCACCATTCACATTTACTGCCGACCCTAAGAAATGCGGTGTCAGGTGGCAGAACGACCGATGCCTACGCGACCTGCTTACACATTTGTACGAATGGCAGGTGCTGATGGAAATATTTGTGAAGAATATCTGCGAAGGACACCCAAAAGACTATTTGCCCGACGAATACCGCAAGAACTATCACGAGATGGACAGGATGCTTGTCGAAAAGCACCAAAACACCACATTGGAAGAGGCAAAGGAACTATTGACACAGTCTCATCAGAATATGCTTGACCTTGCCGAAAGTTTTTCTGAAGAAGAATTGTTTACGAAAGGTTACTTTAAATGCACTTACACCACTACAATGGCAGCATATTTCTTGAGCGTAACGGCAAGTCCGTATTTGCAGGCGGTAAAACTGCTGAAAATGCATCAGAAGAATTGCAAAGGAAAATGAACCTGTTACAAATTGTAACCAGTTGAAACTTCGTGCAAATGATGGCAAAATGCGATTAATGGATGTAGTTGATACAGAATAACTTTTGATAAAATTGATTTGGACAATAATGTTGACGATATAGTATTGGACGAATAAATAACAGACAATATTTTACAAAAAAACGATGCCTCTGGTTCTGAAACAAGTACAGAATGACGGGCATAGTTTTTTTTGCACCTTATTCACTTTTTTACTTATCTTTGTCCGAAATTCTAAATATTGAACAGAATGTAGAAACTGAATTATAGACATATCAAATAGCGATTCGAGGCTATTCTTGATGCTCAATTACCACATCTGTCCCTTTGGGGATTTCTAGTCAAGAGTAAGTTTCCCGAAATGTCGTGTGCTGCACGGCGTGGAGAACTTGTTAGACTAGAGGGCGTGGTAACCCGAGCATCAGGCAAGAAATTCGTTCCACGCTGTTTTTTGTGTCGCAACGGCAAGACAAAATGGCACAGCAGGCAAACTTACATATAGGGCAACTCGTCAAAGCAGTATTTGACAGAAGCGGAATGAGCGTAGCCGAATTTGCACGGCAGTTAAACTGCGAGCGCACCAATGTATATACCATTTTCCGTCGCCGTACAATCGATGTCGAACTGCTTGTAAGAATTTCCTACATACTGAACCATAATTTTCTTGACGACATAATGCAGTTGACAGGACTGCGAGCCAAATACAGTCCGTCGCTAAATCTTAATATTTCATTTGACAATCGAACAGTCGATGAAACGGAAACTGTAATGAAGCGTTTGGAAAACTTTGTAGCAAGCCTTACCAATAGTAAAAAATAATCACGTAAAGAGTGATTAATATTCACGGATGGATAATCACATCAGTGAAAGTATATAAATACATTTGTAATGTATATTACATTGGACGAGTTGGCTATGCCAAGCAAATAACAAAAATAGCGTGATACAACTTGAACCGTTTTGGTACAACTTGAACGAATTGAGTGTATATTAAGGATTTATCTTTGCAAAAAAAATGATTATTAATTTAATTCTAACGAAATGAAAAAAATATTTTTACTATTGGCATTGTTTTCAATAGGAGCAATCGCATTTTCTCAAGGGATTTCCGTCCGCTTTATAGGACGGATAAATGATGCAGACTATTGTCGTTTGGATAGTGTTGCGGTTACTAATATTACTCGAAATTGGACGGAAACAGTAGTTTCTCCCGACACAATCATAGTGTTAGGTGGTACAGGAAATGTAAATCTAAATATTGCCGAAGAACAAGGACTTGGGCAGAATATTCCAAATCCGTTCGACTGCGAAACCCGCGTGGAACTTTCGGTATCGCAACGCGAAAATGTGCGTATGCAATTGCTGGATGTTTCTGGTAAAGTATATGCCGAATATAACAATTCGCTTGATGCCGGTGTACATACATTCGACATTTCGGCGGCAGCACCGCAGACATATATTCTTAATGCGACCATAGGAAAACGTTCTTATTCTATAAGGATGGTTAATACTGGCAGCGGATGTGGAAGCAGCATAAAATATACAGGGATTTTTGGCAGCATTATATCTAAGCAGACTTTGGACAATGAATTCCAGATCGGTGATATTATGCGTTATATAGGTTATACTAACATTGGCGGAAATATCTTGGAAAGTGAACCTGTTCAACAGCCGCTAAGAGAAAGTCAGGATGTTGAGTTAGCGTTCAGATCGGGAAACATAGGAGTACTTAATGGTCACGAGTGGGTTGACCTTGGTCTGCCAAGCGGCACTAAGTGGGCGACCTGCAATGTCGGAGCAAGTTCTCCTGAAGAGTATGGTGATTATTTTGCATGGGGAGAAACAACAACAAAGACTTCCTACGATTGGTTTACTTACCGCTATAGCGATGGGAGTGGTAGTTATAATACTTTAACTAAGTACTGTTTCCGCTCAAACAATGGCTACAACGGTTTTACCGACAATCTTACAACGCTTGTAGCCTCTGATGACGCCGCGAGAGCAAACTGGGGGGCGAGCTGGAGGATGCCGACACAAACAGAAATGAAAGAACTGCTCAATAATTGCACACACATTTGGACGAGTCAGAACGGTGTATACGGACGCTTGTTCACCGGACCTAACGGCAACTCTATTTTTCTGCCTGCAGCAGGATATTTCTCCTATTCCACACTAAACCAGGCCCGTACCTGCGGGATATACTGGTCGAGTTCGCTCTACACCCCAGGCAGTCCTATCTATGCGTGGAAACTCAGTTTCGAACCAGACGATTACGGTGTGGGCGAACAACTCCGCTCATTTGGATATCCTGTTCGTGCTGTTTGTGAAGGCGGTAATTTTTCTGTACCGACAGTAACCACAGGCACAGCCTCTAGCATAACAGCTACAGGTGCAACCCTTTCTGGCAATGTAACATCTGATGGCGGTGCAACAGTTACAGCCTGTGGTTTCCTTTATGGCACAAATGCCAGCAATCTTACGCAGACCGTACGGAGCGGCAGCGGAACAGGCAGTTTTACTACGGCTCTTACTGGTCTCACACCAGGCACTACTTATTACTATAAAGCATACGCTACCAATAGTGCTGGTACGGCATACGGAGAAGTGATGTCTGTTGCATTAACTACGGCATATCCACCAACAGTAGCCACAGTGACTGCTAATGTCATATCTGCGGCAGTTTGTAATATTTCTGGTAATGTAACCTCTGATGGTGGCTTGACAGTAACATCCAGAGGTTTTGTGTATGACACAAATGCTAACGACCTTACTCAGACAGTTACGAGCGGTAGCGGAACAGGTGATTTTACTAAAACACTAACAGATCTTACAGCTTCTACTACTTATTATTATAAAGCATACGCCACCAATGCTGTTGGCACATCATACGGCGAAGTAATGTCGTTTACAACAGAAACCGACTCTACCTCTTACAGCGAACCTACTGGCTATGTGAATGGCTATGGCTATGTTGACCTCGGCTTGCCAAGCGGGACATTGTGGGCAACAATGAATGTTGGTGCAAGCACACCCGAAGGCGAGGGTGACCACTACGCTTGGGGCGAAACAACGACCAAGGAAACTTACGATTGGAGTACTTATACATATTCAGACAATCCGACAACACTCCCGTCAAGTGCCGATGCTGCCACCGCAAACTGGGGTGCAGGCTGGAGAATGCCGACACAGACCGAAATGAACGAACTGCTCGATAACTGCACTCACGTTTGGACTACCCAGAATGGTGTAAATGGTCGTTTGTTCACGGGACCTAACGGCAACTCTATTTTCCTGCCCGTTGCCGGTAACACCAGCAAATACTGGTCGAGTAAGCTCAAAACGGAGGCCTCCGCGTATAAACTCCAATTAGGTCCGAGCAATTACTACGTGGGAACCGAGTCACGCTACAAGGGACTACCAGTGCGTGCCGTGTGCAACCAATAGATTATTAAGTATCTACAATAAGGAATGTTTTAGAAATTAAATTAGAAAGTTATGGATAAAAATAGATTTATTTCAGGTATGGTGATGTACACCATAAAAGATGATGATTTGAGAAAATATGTACACGATTGCATCATTAATGAGTTTGGTGATAATCCGTTGGATGAATCCACATACGAAATACAATGTGCTGCCGAACTACATGGAGAGACAGTTAAGAAGTTGAAGGCAATATGCGAGAATGCACGAAAAGAAACCCGTAAGGATTTTATAAAAGGCAATCCAAAGGGTAATAATGATTTCGTGACTTTCTATCGTGCAACAGATTCCAGTTCTCCTTATAAATATAAAATTGAACGATTTGTTATTGTTTAATAATCAGAATAATACAAGTATGCATAGAATAGAAGCAAGAAAACTTTGGCTAGACACCGTTGAACTATATAAGGAATATCAAAAAGAAGACAAACGAAAATATGAAAATCTATACAGGGATTATTTTCACGAAACAGATGGCTATAATGTTTTCTCAAAGTCATTTCATATATATAACTGCGTCTGGGATTTTTATATTTACATTGATAGGTATCCAAAACCTGTTAAGACGTATTTTGTTTCTGTGTTAGATATGGAAACGTATGCAATGATATTAAGACAAGATGCTATGATTCGAAAATTTACAAAACTTTGCTTTTACATAGAAGAAAAAATTGAACCCTATAACACAATTGATAATGATTTGAAGAATTTAAACGGATAAGGAAATGGAACTAAAAAATAAAGACACCAAAAAGATTGATACTATAGTTACTTTTACATTTTATGATTCGAAAAACCTAGGGACATATTTTGTGGAATCATTGGAAGAAATGTACGGAAAGGAAAATGTGACTTATATTGACCAGTCCACTTATGGAATAGCAAATGATTCTATTGACACAGATAGTATTCTTAGAGTGTTGGTAAACGCTGAAAAGAAAGGTGAAAAATGTAAAAACGGTTATGAATTCTCTATTATACAAGTTGAAAATAGTAAACAATTAACTTTGAATAGAAGTATCTTTTTTAATACAAGACTCGAAGGAATAAAGAAGAAATAAAATGGAGCAAGATTCATAGTAGCATCTTGCACAACTCAGCAAGCAACAAAGGAATACATCAAAAATGGTGTGTTCCTTTTTTTTATCATTTTTTATTTCAATTTTCAATTTCAAAAATAAAATATCACTACTTTTCCTCTAAAAATACACATGTCAGTCATGCACTACTTGATATTTCAAAACTAGTTAACTTTCCTCTCCGAGCAAAAAACTCATACTGGCATCCTAAA
>CAJOEG010000056.1 GCA_905233405.1 uncultured Bacteroidales bacterium
TTTTTTGTACTTTTGCCAAGAAATTCACAGCAGAATTTGGTAAAAAGAAGGCTTATTCGGAACAAAATACTGCTACAGACTTTAATGGTTCGGTAAATTTCACACCAAAGACAAACGACACAGAAACCGCCATTTCCGAAACCTGCATTTCGCTAGCCAACGGCCTCATCGACAAAAAGATAACTAGTTTGCAAATAAACGGCAACATAGCAGGAATCGACAACAATGATTTCGTTGCCGACATAATGCAGGCAGCAGGAATAGCTGTCAGCAAGGCAGAATTCATTTCGTGTCCGGGTTGCGGCCGCACAAACTACGACTTGGAACGCATTTCGGAAGCAGTGAAACGTGAATTTTCGCACCTGAAAGGTCTGAAAATAGCCACTATGGGCTGCGTCGTGAACGGTCCTGGAGAAATGGCCGATGCTGACTACGGATGCGTTGGCAGCACCAAGGATCACGTCATAATTTACAAGGGACAAACGCCTATAATTCGCGATGTTCCGCAGGACAATGCCGTCGAAATGCTAAAGAAAGTCATTGCCGACAATGGCGACTGGAAGGAAAAGTAAGATGAACTCATTGGAACGCGAATTTCACACACAAAACCGCCGCAAACTGCTCGACCAAATAGGCAACGGCGATACCGTGCTATTATTTTCGACAAATCCGCAGTCACGCAATGCGAACCAGTTTTTCCGCTACCGCCAAAACTCCGACATATTGTACTACAGCGGAATACAGCAGGAAGAAACAATACTTCTGCTCCACAAGAAAAGTACGACCGAAGCCGAAGAATATGCCTTCGTAATCGAGCCAACCGAACACATAAACGTGTGGACAGGCATAAAACTTACCAAAGCCGAAGTCAGCGATGTTTCGGGCATAGCAAATGTGGAATACCTCGACCACTTCGACAGCATTGCCGATGAAATCATAAATTCGAGCAAAGGCAGAGTTTACATTTCCTTCGGCAACAACATACGCAAGGCCGAATACATAAATTTCCGACAAGAAGCATGGAAGAATGCTCACAGAGATCTGGAATTCAACGACATCGACACCATAACCACAACTTTGCGACTGCAAAAAAACGACTACGAAATAGGTTGCATACGCGAAGCGATAAGGATTACAAAAAATGCATTCGCCGAAGTCTCCAAGATTATCCGTCCGGGCATTCACGAATACGAAATCGAAGCCGAATTTTACAAGCAAATCCGCGAATGCGGATGCGATGGTTTTGCATACCAGCCTGTGATTTCGTCTGGAAGCAACAACTGCATTTTGCAAAGCATAAACAATCAAGGTATTTGCCACGATGACGACCTGCTGATTATGGATGTTGGTGCCGAGTACAAGGGTTATGCTGCCGACATCACACGCACGATTCCCGTAAACGGCAAATTTTCGCCACGGCAGCAGCAGGTTTACGATGAAATTATGTCGATTCAGCGACAAATCAAGCAATATTACGTCCCGGGCTCATCAATAGACCGCATACATTCCGAATTTGAAAATCTGATGCTCGAAACACTGCAAAGACTTAATCTGGTCACAAAGGATGAAATTGCGCATCAGGAATCGGTACACGCAACCGTAAAGCGTTATTCGCCGCACCTTTGCTCGCATTTCATCGGACTTGATGTTCACGATGTGGGCAACCGACGCACAATATTGAAAAGCGGTATGGTAATGAGTTGCGAACCAGCCATATATATTCCAAAAGAAGGTTTCGGAATAAGAATGGAAACAGATATGCTTGTTGGCGAAAAACCTGTGGATTTGGGAGAAGAATAAAAAACTTTTTAATCAAATAGGCGGCCTATTTACGCATCGAAACATCCATCCTTGTCGAATCGTCTTCGTAGCGCAATTTGCAGTCGGACTTGCAAAGCGACAATATCTTCATATCGGTGGCGTGCACATATTTACCTGATTCCTGGTCGTATAAATCAAATTTCAGATATTCCTTCTTGTCATCAAAAGCCCATTTGAACTTAGTCTCGGTTGAAAGAATCGCCGCGAAATCCATATTTCCCATGGCTACGTTTACCTCTCCTGCATATTCTGCGTACGTGGAATCATTCTCTATTTCGGCCATCATTTCTTCCCAGTTGATATTTGCAAGCATTTCGCCCAAACCGTTGTCCTTGAACTTCATACTACCTGTTTCATCCTTCTCGAATATCACCTGCAATTCGCCAAACATGGCATAATCCGACATTTTTATCGTAGTATCAGAATCAATCTGAGAAACTTTCCATGTTCCTACAAGCCTACCCTTGGGAGACTTCCACATTATACCATAATCTTCCTCGTACTTTTTGCACGATGAGAAAATAGAAGTGATAATCAGCGCAATAATACCAATTAAACATACATACTTCTTCATAATCTACTCCTCTTTCTTTTCAAAATGACGTTCAATAAGGTCGTCAAATCCTGCATAATCTTTGCTATCGCTTACCAACCACATTTCATCATTAGTCAGGCGAGTTATTCTGTAGGTACGTTCATCAAGTTCGGAGGGCATAAGAATAAGCTCTGTCTTGTCTTCACCAAACGACCACTTCCCAGTTATTTCGTTGGACGATCTCACAACTTGAATCTTATAGGAGAAAGACTCGTCCTTATTCAGTATCAAAACCGACGAAACTTCTCTTTCAAACAAGGATTGCTCGCGCGTGTCGTTAATAAGCAAATCGGAAAGATGCCATTCTCCTACTGCCCTCTTCTTTGGTGTCAAGAAGGAAAAGGCTGGTCCATTTTCGTACTTTGTACACGATTCAAAGCCTGAAATTACCAGCATTAGCATCAAAAATATAGCAATATATTTACGCATAGCATTAAAACTGAATTACAAAGATAAGATTTTTTTATTACACATTAAGTTTTTCTAAAAAAAAGTGTGATGACGATTCTCGGCTCTTTCATTTAACCGCCCCCTGAGCTTGTCGAAGGGTAAGGTTAATGGGCATTATATCATAACCCTGACTTCGACAAGCTCAGCCAGCGGATTTCTTCAATGCTAACGGTGTGTATCATAAATAATATCATTGTTCAAATGAAAGATCCGTGATGTCGATTGGAAAAGCAAAGCTATAAAACAAAAAAAGACAGAAAAAGATCCGTCTTTCTGTGCCCGAGACAGGACTGTCATAATTATTTCTATTTATATTCAATTAATTGTAATACTTAAAAACTGAATTAAATTTTGATTGGGAGAAATAGCTATATGTCGATAAATATGCTAGGAATGAAAAGATAAAATTACATCACAAAATTTGAAAAGGAAAAAGGCGGTGAAATCCGCCTTTTTCTATACTATTCTGTCTCGTTTTCCGTCTGTGGCACAACCTTATCCGCCTCAATTTCGGCCTGGACATTTATTGCTTTGGGGTCGTTTACAATGATTTCCTTGGTGTGTTCCACAAAGTCGAATGCGTTGCGCAACGATAGGTCGTTGTCGCCCTGCAAAGGCTGGTATTTTGCGAACTTCACGCTGTCGGCAAGTTCGAGCATCTGGCGCAGACGCATCTTGTCCTCGCTGTCAATCTGGATGGCGGCACCAAACATATCAAGTATTTCGGATGTGGTCATCTGTTCGGCGTCGATTCCGTAGCGGTCGGCAATGTATGTCCTTACGGCATCGGTCAGCTGCACATGGTATTCCTTAACCTGACCGCGGCTCCAAATCTTCTCGTTGCGGATGCGTTCAAGTTCTTCGAGAGCGGTTTCGTGTGCTGGACGTTTCGGCTTGACCTTTATCATCGGTATCGGCGACTTGCCATGCTTTTTGCGGTAGATGACATAAAATATTATCGCACCTGCAATCAACACAATGAGTATCAGCCACCAGAACTTCGAGAAGAATGTCTTCACATCGTACCAGAATTCTGCCCAGTTGAAAGGCGTGTTGTAAAGTTCGTCGTTGATGTCCTCGATTTCGAACAGGGTAAACAGAATGTCGCCTTTTGCAACCTGCTGGCCTTCCTGCACGAATACCGAATCGACGCTTCCATATACATAGTGGGTTTCCATTATGTCCTTGTCAACTACGAACATACGGTGCGAGTCGGCGTTGGCGATGGAATCAATCTGCTCTTGGTTGGTGAAGCCTGTCTGCATCACCTGCGAAGCGTACTGCTGTATCATCTGGCGCTTTATTTCCTCGCGGAGCATCTGCAGGGTGTCGGCGCTCATCGACTGCTTTATGGAGTCGGGGATGTACTGCTCGATTTCCTTGCTGAAGCCGTCCTTTCCGAACAGCACCGTCCCTGCATTTTCGGCAAAAACTGTGTCGCGCGGGATGGTATCGATGAGGATGTATGGATTGACCTTCAGGTAAAGTTCCGAGGTTGTGAATTCGTTGGTGTCGCTGCCCGAAATGGTCATAAACCTAATCGGTGAGATAGCGTTGATGCCAGTGTCGAAGGAAGTTATGAGGTAGTCCTTCGTGTATTTGCCGTTTTCGACATTTGCTTCCAAGTCCTTGATAAGGAATATCTTGTCGCAAATGGTGTCGGCAAACTGCTGTGCGGTCACCTGAGTTTGCGGTGGAATTTCCGCGCTAATCAATATTAGCGTCTGCTCGCCAACGATTATGCTGTCGTTCTGAAGTCTGGCCGAGAAACTGATGTTCTGTGCGGAAACCGAAAATCCGACAGCCAACAATAATAATATGGTAAAAACTGACTTTTTCACGGTTATCTGTTTTTAAATAGTGCAATGAGCGGTTTCACATAGTCGCCGTCGGTGCGGATTACAGCCTTATCGACCTTTGCCTTGGTGAGGATGAGGTCGGCGGCATCGTTCTTTTCTTTCCACCACTTTCCGTATTCTTTGCGCGTAGAGGCCGATGCGGTGTCTATCCAGCGCATTTCGCCGCTTTCCATATCGCGGAAGTAGGCAAGGCCGACATTTGGCAGACTTTCTTCGAACGGGTCGTAAACCTTGAGTGCGGCAATATCGTGCTTCGAAGCGGCAATCTTTAGCGATTCGGAGAAGTCGGGCGACATGAAGTCGGAAATAATGAATGCTGCGCTACGCTTCTTGATGGCGTTGGTTAGGAACTTGAGCGCCTCGTTGATGTTTGTCTGCGAACTTTCTGGCTTGAAGTCGAGCAGTTCGCGGATGATGCGCAGTATGTGCTTCTTGCCTTTCTGCGGCGGAATGAACTTTTCTACCTTGTCGGAAAAGAAGATTACGCCAATCTTGTCGTTGTTTTCGATTGCCGAGAACGACAGCACGGCGGCGATTTCGGCGATAAGGTCCTTTTTCTGCTTTGCGCGTGTGCCGAAGTCCTCGGAACCGCTCACATCTATGAGCAGCATCACGGTAAGTTCGCGCTCTTCCTCGAACACCTTTATGTACGGCTGGTTGAAGCGGGCGGTCACATGCCAGTCGATGTCCTTTATCGGGTCGCCGTACTGGTATCCGCGCACTTCGCTGAAAGTCATACCCTTGCCCTTGAATGCTGAGTGGTATTCGCCTGCAAAGATATGGTTTGAGAGCATTCTGCTCTTTATTTCAATCTTGCGAACTTTCTTCAGTAGTTCCGATGAATCCATAATTTATTCCTTTACATTTTTATTGATGATGTTCCTCGTTTTTGAGATGTTGCACGCAACATCTCTACTACGGAACATCAACCCTGTTGAGGATTTCGCTGATGATTTCCTCAGTCGAGATGTTTTCGGCTTCGGCTTCGTAGGTGAGTCCGATACGGTGGTTGAGGATGTCGTGGCAAACGGCGCGGACATCTTCGGGAATCACATAACCTCTGCGCTTGATGAAAGCGTATGCCTTTGCAGCCTTTGCAAGGTTTATTGATGCACGCGGCGAACCTCCGTAGGCAATCATATTCTTCAGTTTGTCGAGCTGGTAGCGCTCGGGGAAACGGGTTGCAAATACGATGTCGAGGATGTAGCGTTCAATCTTTTCGTCCAGGTAAACATCGGCAACGACTTCGCGGGCCTTTACAATGTCTTCGGGTTTCAGCACCGGTTTTACTTCAATTTTCTGCTTTGCAAGGTTGTTGCGGATTACAAGTCTTTCCTCCTCGAATTCGGGGTAGTCGATTTTTACCTTCAGCATAAAACGGTCAACCTGAGCTTCGGGCAGAGGGTAGGTTCCTTCCTGCTCAATCGGGTTCTGGGTTGCCATTACGAGGAAAGGATTGTCCATCTTGTAGGTTTTGTCGCCGATGGTAACCTGGCGCTCCTGCATTGCTTCGAGCAGAGCCGACTGAACCTTTGCCGGTGCACGGTTGATTTCGTCGGCGAGGATGAAGTTTGCAAAGACTGGACCTTTCTTCACGATAAAGTCCTCGTTCTTCTGGCTGTATATCATAGTACCGATAAGGTCGGCAGGCAGAAGGTCGGGGGTGAACTGTACACGCGAGAACTTGGCGTCGATGGCGGTTGCAAGCGTGTTGATTGCCAATGTCTTTGCCAGACCAGGAACACCTTCGAGCAGGATATGTCCGTCGGAAAGCAATCCGATGAGCAAACCTTCAACCAAGTGTTTCTGTCCCACGATGGTCTTCGACATCTCCATGTTTACGATGTCGATGAATGAACTTTCTCTCTGAACTCTTTCGTTCAGTTCTCTTATGTCAATTTCCATAATCTGAAACTTTTATTCGTTATTATTCCTTGTTTCTAATCATTACCGAAGCCGACAAGCATACTATTGCCGACGACATCATCATAATTATGTCCTTCATTGTGCCTTTCGACAGAATGCTTAATACAACGCAAGCAACACCCAGTCCGAGTGCTACGCAGTTGAGTATGAGTGCCGGTAAATTTTGTTTCTTTTTGTCCATATTCCTTTTTTAGTTTTTGCAGATGCAAATTTAAATTATTATGCAATTATATAAAACTAAAATTGAATTAGATAAATGTTTAAATAGTGTTAAAAGGGTTCAACGTTTAAGGGTTCAAAATGTTCAACGTTCAAGGGGTTCAAGGGTTCAACGTTTAGGGATTGTAGCGACGCAATGCTTTGCGTCGGTGTTCGATGATTAAATGTTCAGTGCCCTCGCCTTTTTCTGTTGTGTCGTGGCGCGCCGCGACAGTACAATGTTGAAGATTTGGAGGTTTCAAAGATTGTAGACGCAATGCTTTGCGTCGGTGTTCAGGATTTCAAAGTTCAATGGCATCGCCGTTTTTCCCTGTTGTGTCATTCTGATTCCCAATCATCCATAGTTTGATTGATGTTTTCATTGTCTTCAATTATTTCCTCTTTGTGCAACATGGGCAACGTGCTCTTAAGGTACAGCAGCTCGAACTCGTAGTACATTGCCAAAAATTCGCGACCAAGTTTGTGCAGGCATTTAATCATCCGTTCCATAGCATAGTAGCGCTGATATGAATAATCTGGTTTGGTAATTTCCAATACTCTGTACAGTGGCAATGTCTTTTCCAGAAGCGGCAATGCCTTATCGTATTCGTTGCGCTCCATATACATATATGCCAAATTATCCATTGGGGCGGCAATCTCATCAAGGTACATCGGTATTATATAGTCTGTGGTGGTGTCCGACTGCATTCCCAACTCCTCAAAATATTCGCGAACAATTTCGGCAAAAATCTTTTGGCGGTTGCCCGTCAGCATTTCCACCTCCTCCGAATAAGCGAATTTCAAATATTCAATGCTGTCAGCGTTTTCGTTACATTCTACAAGTTTCTTGTAATATTCAAATTCTTTGTCGCTGTCGTTAGAATGATACTCGTGATTTTCGTTTGGGTTGTTATTGTTCATTTCTTAAAGTCTTTTGTATATTTGGTATTTCATTGTCTATATTTTTCCTCTAAAGAAAAATTATAATATATTGACTATCAACGCCAAATTTTCTTTATTATACTGGCATAAAAATCAATAATTTTTATGTAAGTTTGTGGTGGCAATACACAATATATGCATTGCCAAATAAGTCGGAACGAAGTATTTCATATTTCTTAATTGCATTTGCATACGGACCACAGGCGATAATCACAACCTTAAACTGATTGAAAAAATTCGTTCTTCGCATCCAATCAAATCTGTCCCTAATGCTGTCTTCTATCTTTTTGTGTTCAGGTTTCTTTAGTCCTGAATCATTAGGACGACAAATGTCGTTCAATTCCGTAATGAAACAGTCGTTGAAAAAGTCTATATAATCGGATTTCTTGTATTCTTTACCGTTGCAAGCCCTTATCTTGTCTATTAGTCGTTGATAGTAATAGTAGGTTGCGCTTGGTCTGCCAATTTCTTTGTTCTTGGATTGCTTCTTGTTTTCCAATTTGTAATATGGATTTATAGGGTGGAAGTTCCCATGCTCAAAGTCGTATGGTTCTATACCTGATTTAAAACCAAAACCATGTCCTTCAAAACTCTTTTTCCATTGATTGAAATTTGGTGCATAAAATTTTTTCCAATTATCACTGCCTTCTTCTGCGGTACACTCTTTTCCTACAATTAAAATCTTGGCATCAGGGTTTCCATAACCGATAAATGGTTTAAGATTCATTTTCTCAAGGTCATTGAGTAGCTGTTCTAATCTTTTGTACATAATTATTGTTGTTAAGTTATTTATATTAATATGCTTGTGAACTTACTTATATAATTCATTTATCTTCTCTGCATCGTATTTCATCCAATCTACCAATCTTTGCGGTGCCAACACCTTGACTTCTGCTCCCATAGAGCGCAATTCCTGAATGAAGTCGAATGTTGTGGCAATCTTCAGTTCGAATATTGAATATCCGTCATTTTTACCAAATGCGCTTTCTGGAACGGTTTCAATTTCCTTTTGCGAATGGTGTAGTGGCAACGAACGCAGGTACATTGCCCGGAATGATGTCGCCCATATACGCACAATTTCTGGTTTTTCGTTCATAATTACGCCATAATAGTCGCGGAAATATTTTTCTGCATCAAAATTGTGCGGTATGGAATATTTCCTGTCGGTAATGTTCATTTCCGAGAATCTGTCGAGTGCAAAAACTCGCAAACCGTCGTGTACATTTGTCCTTGCCAGCACATACCAGCGTCGCTTGAACGATTTTAGACAGTATGGCTCCATTTCGAACTGCGATTTTGTCTGGCTAAAATAACTTTGGTATGAGACAGATAATGCGCGATTGGTTTTAATGGCATTCACAATCGGACTTAGATAGTTGTTTCCCGACGGCATCTGCTCGACAAGTATTTGTTTCCTTATGTCCTTACATTCCATAACGAAGTTGCTCAGCGATATTGTTTCTACAAGCCATTTTTCGAATGAGGCATCTTTCAGGTTGGTAATAATCTCGTACTTGTTGTTTGAGCGGTTGCACTTGATTTCCACACCGAAAATGCTTTCAATTGCTCGCAAATCGCGGTAGAATGTCCGCTCTGGAATATGGTTTTCGTGATTGTTGTTCCGGTACGAAAGTCTCCATTTGCGGTCAATTTCTTCCTTAGTGATTGGTCCCGACGAATATAGTGTGTTAACCAACCATATATAACGCTGAAATTGTACTATAGGTGTCATATTTGATGATTTTATCTGCAAAAATACTTTAATTTCTTTTGTAATCAAGCTTTTTCTGTTTTTTGCGTTTTGCTTTAATGAGTCGGTTTATTTGTCTAAAATATGTGATGTAAATCCGTAGCAAGATGTAAACTATAACTCCAATCCAAAACAAGACAATGTAAGTCGTAGATAACTTGCGATACCATTCGTAAATTGCACAAAATGCGAGACCACCGAATACAATTGCATACAAAATTATGAATAGTCCTGATTTCCCAATTATTTTTCGCCACCTCGATGTGTATCGTTTCCATTTCAGGTGTACAATGCCTTCCGCCAATGGGTCAATCCTATCCAGTCGCGATATTCCCTTGCAGAATTTGCTGAAAAGAGCATCGGTGTATTTGTTGCGTACTCGGTTTTCTGCATCGAATATGTGTTTCCACGATTCCGATGTCAATTGAACCTCCAATGATTCTAGTTGGTTAAGCAGTGTCTTTTTGTCATCGGCAAAGACGATGTCCCTAATTTCGTCGATATTATTGATTACTGCGGCATCTATGGAGTTTAGCATAGCGGCGTCTTCCAAGTCTTGCTTGTGTTCTTCTGCTTTTTCCTTGCCACGGTGGTAAGTGCGATGTTCGCTCTGGTCTAATCCCAACGATTCTGCGATTCTGTTTCCTACGGCATTTGCTCCTAGTCGTCCAAGTTGCCTACCGAATCCTGTTTTAAAACTTCCCATTGCCTAATATGTTTTAGTTTTCGGGTGCAAAAGAACATGCACAAACTGACAACATTAGGCCGAAGCTGAAAATTTTTCGTAATGCTCGCTTTGAAAAAAATCTCGTTGCGAAACAAAAAAAGTATTATCTTTGCGGTCTCAAAATTGGATGGCCTGATAGTTCAATGGATAGAATGGCGGTTTCCTAAACCGTAGATTCGGGTTCGATTCCCGGTCGGGCTACGAAATACAAATCACAAGTGTTTGAAAATTAAATGCTTGTGATTTTTCTTTTGGTAAATCGCACCACCATCGCACCACGGATTTCGGCGAATGGTTTTAGCATAAAGAAATACGATGAAAAAAAAGCCAGCCGCAAAAGCGACTGACTTGTGATATTAACTCTCGTTGAATATGGTAATTCAACGATGCAAAGATAATAAAAAAAGCCACTCGTTACGAGTGGCTGCAAAAACAATAATAACATATGGACTTAAGATCTGCTAGCATCAATGTCCCGCTACTGCCCTGCGCAGATACTTCGCTGCACTGAACTTGACAACATTCTTTGCCGGAATGTTGATGATTTCCTTCGGCTTTTTGGGATTGTGACCCGTACCAGCATAAGCATAGAAAGTATCACCGTCATTGAACGATTCAAGCAATCCTATTTCGATGCGGTACTGCTCATCTTCTCTCTTTGCATTAAGATAGTCAATCATTACATCAACAATGCCCTCGTTAGCTGATTTCCTTACCATAACAACAGCAACCATGTCATCATTGAAAGCCGTTTCTTCATCGGCATCATTTACCCAGTTTAAGTTGAGCGACAAAGTTGTTTCGTCCTCATTAAAAACTACCTGAAGGTCTGTTAATCCTTTCCTTGAAAATTCTCCGAAGGAGAGTCTTTCAAGGTCGATTTCATCGTTGACAATGGCGCTGTCATAATTGATGCGAACTGCAGCGTTGAACGCCGACTGCTTCTTGGCATTGCTCCAATTCGACAATTTTGTTATCGGATTGGCCTTTGCCATGATAGATGCTATCGTTTTGAAGTTCGACCTAACTGTTACCTGTGCTGCGGTTTTCGGATTGGCTACAGAGGTCGCAAGAGACCTCATGTAGTCAATGCCTTTCCACGAACCGCCAACTACTGTTCCCGTTTTCCCTGAGAATCCTCCCAGAACACCTTTCTTTATCTTTCCCATGATATGATATTTTTTATTAGTTAATATTATGATTTCGTTTTACCTCTTTTACAAAACTAACTGCAGGCTTGAAAGCCGGTATATTGTGAGCAGGAATGGTTATACTTGTATTTTTCCTGATGTTCTTTGCCGGAATCTTTATTACTTCGCTTGGTTTCTGCGGATTGTGGCCAGTTCTGACCATACATTGAGCGACAACGGCAACGGTGAAATAAATAATTGTGCCAGTATCAACATCCAATCCGCAGGGAATAAGTATGTCGGCGGAGCCAGCACCCCTCTCGTTATTTAGAACATCACAATACAAGGGCTTGTAAAAGCCTTTGGATATTTCTTGAACAGCAAACAATATGATTGAATCATTTGGAGACATCCAAGGCGTTTCAATCTTGTTGTCCCAAGACAATGTTCCACTAATATACTCCTGCTCCTCTTCCAAGTCGTTAATAGAAATCTTGGCATTAAACAGAGGCTCACCAACATATTCGCCCAATTTCAATGAAAACAAATCG
>CAJOEG010000057.1:0-564 GCA_905233405.1 uncultured Bacteroidales bacterium
AATATCTAATCATCTTTGCAGGTCCTACAACCCTCTTGCATTCATTGAAAATTTCTCAGGTTTTCAGTCACAAGACGAGCATAAACGCTTCGTTAATCAATATGTACGGCTTGGTTCATCGCCAAACCGAGGACAAAAATAGGAAAAGGGAATGGAATGGCAAAATTTATTTTTTTGGGGGCGGAAAAATTTGGGAACATTGGTGCAATAGTACAAATGTTCCGTCCCTTACAGCGGATTACATCCGCGCTACTTTTCCACAATCCGCCTGCCAATTTCGTTAAGCGCAACAAAACGATACCGCTGTGATTCAACTGATATTCCAGTATAACTATAATGCTTTGCCTCTGCCTTGCTGCAAAGCACTTGTTCTGTAGCCTGACGAATAGAAGCATCCAAGAATGTTTGTTCAAACGGTTCCAATAGCAATAGTTGCCCCTTTGAACATGCCTCGAAATAATCCCCACCAGGTTTGTAAAACCGTTCTTGCTGCGAACCACTTTCAGGAAAGCCGTTGTTTAGTAGAACTACCAATGGAAAAACTTGTTCTCGCAGTGTGCGTGC
>CAJOEG010000057.1:640-14864 GCA_905233405.1 uncultured Bacteroidales bacterium
TTGTTCTATTTGCTCATCTGTGGCGGAACGCGACATTTCAACCAATTGCCGATTTGGCCAATCCAGCAGAAAATGATTGCCCAACGAGGTAAACAGCAAATCGCAAACTTCAGTCTGCCTATGGATTCGGAAAATGTCAGGATTCTGTTTGCGTTGCCATGAACGTTCTGCGTTTGCATACACATATTCTATCATTGATTTAAGTTGTCCCTTGTGCGTCAGTACGCGATAGTATGGTGGAGCATCGTATAGATTGCCGACAAATCCCAACTTACGAGCTTCTGCCTTGCAACCCTGCATATATCCGCGCACAACCTCTTTTATACTACGAGACATCGTATGCATAACCTGTATAACAATGTGATGATGGTCTGGCATAACTTTGTTGGCAAGGATTTTTATTTCGGGACAAAGTTCGAGCATACGTCGCTGCTGATTTATGAGAACCCAACCTATCGGCGTTTTTTCCACTACTGCTTTTGTTCCGTCGTGCATAAGTGTACCAAAAATAGGCTGACGTGCTTGTGCGACCATTGTTACATGGACAATGCAAGGGTTTCGCCATGCTCCTGGTTGCAACCAAGAAAAAGACTCGTGGGATAGAAATGATAGAGGTGTGCTAGTCATAGGAAGTTGGCTTTATTGGTGCGGGAATGGAATTCCCTTTGAATAGACTGAACATAAATATATAGGACACAATCACATATTTTCATTAACCGTATTTTTATGCAAAGATACATCATTTACAACAATATTTTAGTAGTCACCAATATTTTTGTTGTAACTTTGCACAGCAAAAAATAAGATTACTATGCCTCGAAAAACCAACGATGATAATTTAGGTCGCGACAAGAAAACCTTGACGAGCGGCATAATGGGCGTGTTCTACGAAAACCCGAACAAAGAATTCAACTACAAGCAAATTTCCACAAAACTGGGCTATACCGAACCGTCGTCGCGGACATTGATAAACCAGATTCTGTGCGAACTTACAAAGGCGGGAACGCTCAAGGAGGCTTCGCGCGGAAAGTTCAAGCTGAAAGCCAAGTCGGGCAAGGTCGTTGGTACTCTTGAGATTACAAAGACTGGCAACGCTTTCGTCACGAGCGAGGAATTGTCGGAAGACATTTTTGTTTCGTTCAAGAACCTTAATTCGGCCTTCGATGGCGATACCGTGAAGGTTAGCCTTTATGCACGTAAGTCGAGCAACAGGCTCGAAGGCGAGGTCGTTGAGGTTATCCGCAGGGCAAGAACACAGTTTGTCGGCACTATCCGCACGGCTGGACACTACTCGTTTATGATTCCCGACAGCCAGAAGGTTATGTACGACATCCTTATTCCGTCCGACAGGCTTATGGGCGCCAAGGAGGACCAGAAGGTGCTTGTCGAGATTGAGGAATGGCCCAACGGTCGTCAGAATCCTGTGGGAAAGGTGATTGAAGTGCTTGGCGAAGCCGGCGACAACAACACCGAGATGCATGCCATCCTTGCCGAGTACGGACTTCCTGCAAAATTCTCCGAAGACATTGAACGCGAGGCAAACCGCATTAAGTTTGAAATCACCGACTACGATCTTAAGACGCGCGAGGATTTCCGCAATGCACCGACCTTTACAATCGACCCTGCTGATGCAAAGGACTTCGACGATGCCTTGTCGTTTGAAAAATTGGACAACGGTAATTATAGAATAGGTGTGCATATCGCCGATGTCACCCACTATATGCGCGAAAATACACCGCTCGACGACGAGGCATTCAACCGTGCAACTTCCGTTTATCTTGTTGACCGCACTGTGCCGATGTTGCCAGAACGCTTGTGCAACTTCTTATGTTCGCTTCGTCCAAACGAGGACAAGTTCTGTTTCTCGGCGGTGTTCGAGATGAACGACAAAGCCGAAGTACTCAGTTTCAAGCCGATGAAGACCATAATTTCGTCCGACAGGCGTTTCGCATACGAGGAGGCTCAGGAAATCATCGAGACTGGCAAGGGCGATTTTGCTGAGGAAATATTGAAACTGAACGAGTTGGCAAAAATCTTGCGTTCGGCTCGATTCCAGAAGGGCGCTTTCAACTTCGAGCATAAGGAAGTAAAGTTTGTGCTTGACGACGATGCCCGTCAACAATCTGATTGAGGAGTTTATGCTTCTGGCAAACCGCAATGTAGCCGAACTTATCGGCAAGAAGCACAAACCTTTCGTTTACCGTGTTCACGCCGAGCCGAACTACGACAAATTGTCAAATTTCTCTACGTTCATAAGCCAGTTTGGCTATTCGATTGATATGTCCAACAGCATTTCGCTGTCAAATTCGCTGAACGGCTTGGTAAACGATGTGAAGGGTAAGCCCGAGCAGAACATAATTGAAAATCTTGCGGTTAGGGCAATGGCTAAGGCCGTGTATTCGACCAAGAACATCGGTCATTACGGTTTGGCATTCGACTTTTACACGCACTTTACTTCGCCAATTCGCCGTTATCCAGATGTGATGACTCATCGTCTGCTCTATGCTTATATGCGCAGCCAAACTCCTGATGTCGAAGACCTTGAGTTGAAGTGCAAGCATTGTTCGTTCAAAGAGCAGCAGGCAGTTTTGGCAGAACGCAGTTCCATAAAGTACAAGCAGGCAGAATTCCTGCAGGACAAGATTGGCGATGTTTTCGACGGCGTTATTTCTGGCGTTCAGGAATATGGGTTCTTTGTGGAACTGAAGGAGTCGGCTTGCGAAGGCCTTGTTCATGTGCGTACGCTTATGGACGACAACTACGAGTTCTTTGCCGAGGAATATTGCCTTCAGGGAATAGAAACCGGCAAGATTTACAGACTTGGCGACGAGGTAAAAGTCCGCATTTCGGATGTGAACCTCGAAAAGAAACAGATTGATATGGAGTTGGCAGACTGATGAAACGTTACATTTGTATATTATTGTTGATTTTTCTGCTGTTTGGCAGTACTGATGTTTTTGCCTGGGGGCAAAAGGGACACGCGATTGTTGCATATATAGCCGAAAAGCACCTTACGCGAAAGGCTCGCAAAAACTTGGATGCGATTCTTGATGGGAAGTCGCTGGTTTACTATGCTTCGTGGATGGACAATATTCAGAACTCTCCGTATTGGAAGGGTGGTTACGACCGCACCAAGGCTTGGCATTATTATAATGTTGACGAAGGATACACTCCGCAGACAATGTCGCGTAATCCTAAGGGAGATGTGCTGTCGGCATTGAATATGGTTGTCGATTCGCTTGAGAATCACCAGAAAGAGCTTTCGGATAGTGTAAAGTCCGATTATCTCCGTATGCTTATTCATCTTGTTGGTGATATGCATTGTCCGATGCACGTTGGCCATTTGTCTGATAAAGGCGGGAACTGGGTGACAATAAAGTGGTTCGGAGACAAGACAAATCTTCATACTTTGTGGGATTCAAAGTTGGTTGAGAGCGTTCACGCGTGGTCGTATACCGAGTGGCAGTATAACCTTGACCGTTGCACTAAAGCGGAATTCAAGGAAATGTCGGCAGGAACGCCAGAAGAGTGGCTTTGGGAAACTTGGAAGATAACAGTTGACATTTATGCAAACGTGAAGACCGACGAGAATTATTCGTATAAATATGTTTATGATTATGCTCCGGTCGTTGAACGACAATTTTTGTTGGCAGGATATAGGCTTGCAGCATTGTTAAATAGAATTTTTGGATAATGAGGGGATTTGTTGGTATATTTTTGTTGATTGCTATGTTTTGTAGCTGCTGCATTTCAAAGTCGAATGGAGCCGACAAGCCTGTTGAAAATGTTGTATGTCAAAATGTTGAGGATACAATTTCCATTAATATAGAGGATAGTGCAGTCGTTTTAGTAAATGAAAAGCCTTTGGTCAGGGAACATTGCTTCATAGTTGTGTCGAAAAAGGAACTTACCTTGTCGGTGTACGAGGCTAGGGGGGACGATACTGTTAAGATTGCAAATTTCGACTGCTGTCTAGGTAAAAATCTGGGCGATAAGCAGAAACGTGGAGATATGAAAACTCCAGAATCAACTTTGCATAATCCTTTTAAAATTAGAAGCATAGAAAACTCATCGTGGTGGACTCACGACTTTGGCGATGGCAGGGGAAGCATAAAGGCGTACGGAAAATGGTTTATGCGCTTGTCTTCTTCTTTCTATGGCATTGGCATTCACGGTAGTACCAATAACGAAAGTTCTGTTCCTGGACGTCAGAGTGAGGGGTGCATACGTCTCCGCGATGAAGATATTGAAACATTGAAAGTTGATTATGCTTTTGTTGGCATGAAGGTGATTGTGAAAGGAGAGGAGGAGGGGAAATTGCCGTTTGAGGAGTAAAGCAAAATATGTTATAAATCATCTTTAAAAAGTTTTGCGGATTGAAATAATTACTAATTTTGCACAGGTCTAAAATAGACTAAATTTTAATATAAGTAGTTAATTATAAACAGTTTAATAAAAAACAATAAAATGAAGGCTTATAACTTTAACGCAGGTCCATGCGTATTGCCAAAAGAAGCGATTGAATCTACTATCAACGCTATCCGTGATTTTGATAACACTGGTATCGGTCTTATGGAAATCTCACACCGTACACCGGGTTGGGAACGTACAATGGAAGAAACTCGCCAGCTTTGGAGAGACATCCTCAACATTCCTGCCGAATACGAAATATTGTTCCTCGGTGGTGGTGCTAGCACTCAGTTCATGACCGTTCCTGCTAACTTGCTCAACAAGAAGGCTGCTTACTTGCAGACTGGCGTTTGGGCTAAGAAGGCTGCTAAGGAAGCTAAGCTCTTCGGTCCGGTTGAAATCGTTGCTTCGTCGGAAGACAAGACTTACAGCTACATTCCTAAGGGATGGAACGTTCCTGCTGATGCAGACTACTTCCACATCACAACAAACAACACCATCTACGGTACCGAAATCCGCAAGGACTTCGACGCTAGCGAAATCAACAATGTAATGCTTGTTGCTGATATGAGCTCCGATATCATGAGCCGTCCAGTTGACGTTAAGAAGTACGGTCTTATCTACGGTGGTGCACAGAAGAACGTAGGTCCTGCTGGTGTTACTTTCGTAATCGTTCGCAAGGACATTCTCGGCAAGATTGCTGACCGTCAGTATATGAATCCATTGCCAACAATGGTTGACTATCGCACTCACGCAGCAGAAGAGGCTAAGAACATCTCAATGTTCAACACTCCTCCAGTACTCCCGATTTTCGTAATGCACGAAACCTTGAAGTGGTTGAAGAACACTATCGGTGGTGTTGCTGAAATGAACAAGATCAACCTCAAGAAGTCGAACCTCCTTTACGAAGAAATCGACCGCAACAGCATGTTCCGTGGCACAGTTGAATGCAAGGAAGACCGTTCGATCATGAACCACTGCTGGGTAATGGCAGAAGGTCGCGAAGACAAGGAAGCTGAATTCATGGCTTTCGCAAAGGAACGCGGTATGGTTGGTATCAAGGGTCACCGCTCAGTTGGTGGTTTCCGCGCTTCTCTCTACAATGCTTGCACAATCGAAGCAGTAGAAGCTTTGGTATCTTGCATGCAGGATTTCGAAAAGAAGTACAAATAGGATTGACTAATACGAATAGGAAAGGCTGTCCGACGGGCAGCCTTTTTTTGTAATACTGAGACCCAGATTTTTTCAGGGACTCGTTTTTGTGCAAAGTTTATTCTTCCTCTATTCCTTTTTCCCTTGCTGCGCGTTTGCGTTCAAGCTGGTTTAGGATAATCTTTCTCAGTCGCATCGACTTTGGTGTGATTTCAATCATCTCATCCTCGGCGATGTATTCCATTGCTTCTTCGAGTGAGAAACGCACTGGCGGTGCAATCTGAACCTTTTCGTCAGAACCTGCAGCACGCACATTCGACAATTTCTTAGTCTTGGTTACATTTACGCCAATGTCGTTGTAGCGGGTGTTTTCACCGATAATCTGACCTTCGTAAACTTCTTCTCCCGGGTAGATGAAGAACTTGCCTCGGTCTTGTAGCTTGTCAATGGAGTAGGGGATTGCCTGTCCTGTTTCGATGGCGATGAGAGAACCGTTGCGACGAATGCCAAGTTCGCCCTTCCAAGGTTCAAATGCATCGAAGCGGTGCGACATTACTGCTTCGCCTTCGGTGGCTGTAAGCAGTACATTCCTCATACCGATAAGTCCGCGCGAAGGGATGCGGAAATCAAGATTACTACGGTCGTTGCGGCTTTCGATGTTTACAATCTCGCCCTTGCGCTGGGTTACAATCTCGATTACCTTTCCAGCAAAGTCGTCTGGAACCTGAATGGAAAGTTCCTCAACTGGCTCGCATTTCTGGCCATTTATTTCCTTGATGATTACGCGAGGCTGACCGAGTTGCAGTTCAAAACCTTCGCGGCGCATGGTTTCGACAAGAATTGACAAGTGCAGAATGCCTCGTCCGTAAACGGTGAATTTGTCTGCCGAGTCGGTATCTTCAACGCGCAGAGCGAGGTTCTTTTCTGTTTCCTTGTAAAGACGTTCGCGCAACTGGCGTGAAGTTACATATTTGCCTTCGCGACCAAAGAACGGCGAGTCGTTGCTTGCAAACAACATGCTCATTGTCGGCTCATCGACTTTTATGGTGCTTAGCGGTTCGGGTTCAAGGTTGTCGCATACGGTGTCGCCGATGTCGAACGACTCAAGTCCGAGCAGTGCGCATATTTCTCCTGCATATACTGGTTCCTTGGTCTTTTCTTTGGCAAGACCTTCGAAGCGGTAAAGTTCCTTTATTGTTGACTTTATTATTGAACCGTCGCTCTTTGCTACCGAAACCACGTCGCCAGCCTTGATGCTGCCGCGTGTTACCTTACCGATGGCAATACGACCGGTGTACGACGAGTAGTCGAGGCTAGTGATTCGCATCTGCAGTGAGCCATCAGGGTATTCCTGTGGTTTGATAGTGTCGAGGATGACATCCAGTAGGTGCGAAACGTCGTTTGTAGGAGTCTTGTAGTCGGGTCCCATCCAGCCTTGCTTAGCCGAACCATATACAACAGGGAAGTCGAGCTGGTCGTCGTCGGCATCGAGACTGCACATCAGTTCAAAAACTTTTTCGACGGTTTCTTCGGGATTGCAGTTCGGTTTATCGACCTTGTTTACTACAACTATTGGCTTCAACTTGAGTTCCAATGCCTTTTGTAGCACGAAACGGGTCTGTGGCATAGGTCCCTCGAATGCATCAACGATTAGAAGTACGCCGTCGGCCATATTGAGTACGCGTTCTACCTCGCCACCGAAATCAGAGTGCCCAGGGGTATCGATTATGTTTATTTTTACACCTTTGTATCTAACGGAAACATTTTTCGAAAGGATTGTGATTCCTCGTTCGCGTTCAAGTTCGTTGCTGTCGAGGATTAGTTCTCCAACCTTTTGATTGTCCCTGAAAAGTTTTCCCTGATACAGAATCCTGTCAACCAATGTGGTTTTGCCGTGGTCAACGTGTGCAATGATAGCAATGTTTCTAATGTCTTCCATCGTGTAGAACGTGTAAAAAAATTTGGGTGCAAAATTACAACAAATTTCGTTAGGGCGGTTTGATGATTTTAAAAATCAATTAAAGAAATTATTTCAGTGATAAAAATGTAAAAATACATCGGAAGTTGTGGGTGAAATACTTGTTTATATGACGATACTTAATGAAAAATTAACAATTTGTTAGAAGAAAAGAAACACATATATCATTTGAAAAAAGTATCTTTGTTGCAAATAACAAAAACTTTTTTTCTATGAAAAATTTATTTACAATATCGGTTTTATGCTTAATGGCAATGGCTTTCAGCCTAAAGGCAACAGCGCAGTACGACGAGTTTAAAGATCCGTTTGAAGGGGAAATGGTATTAGTAGAAGGCGGAACATTCACAATGGGATGCACCGATGAGCAAGGCAAAAGCTGCAGGACCATCGAAAAGCCTGCACATGAAGTCACAGTCGGCAGTTTCTATATCGCCAGATACGAAGTAACAGTAGCGCAATGGGCGTATGTCATGGAAAGAACAGACGCAACAATTCTGTCGAAATGGGGAGACTATCCCGCAACCGGCATGACATGGAAATATGCCAATGATTTTATTGATACGCTCAGGTACTATACTGGCAAGAAATACCGTCTGCCAACCGAAGCCGAATGGGAGTTCGCCGCTCGTGGTGGAAATCTGAGCAAAGGATACAAGTATTCGGGAAGCGACAAGGTTCTCGAAGTAGCGCATTGTACTGCGCAAAAAACAGAAAGAGTCGGTAAGTACAAGCCAAACGAACTCGGTCTGTACGACATGAGCGGCAATGTTTGGGAATGGTGCAGCGACTGGTACGACTGGTACAACGAATACCCGCAGATCAATCCACAAGGACCAGAAAAAGGAGAACTTCATGTTTTCCGTGGTGGTGGATGGGACGACGACACGCCAAGTTTCTGTAGAGTTTCGTGCAGATACAACGAAATTCCATCTAGCTGTTCGAACGACAGGGGATTCAGAATTGTGTTGGATGTTGAATAATTATAATCCACAAGAAGAAGCAAGAAAAACAACAATGTGGCACATTTTAATCGTTGTTGAAAAATCGTTTTCCATTATAAAAAAATGATGTTGTCAAAACTTAAAAAAAATGTAATTTTGTCGCAATAAATAAATTAAATTACAGATGAAGTTTTTTATTGATACTGCAAATCTTGAACAGATAAAAGAAGCTCAGGCATTGGGCGTTCTTGATGGTGTAACTACTAATCCTTCGTTGATGGCGAAGGAAGGTATTGCCGGTAAGGAAAATATTATGAATCACTATCTTAAGATATGTGAAATAGTTGATGGTGATGTTAGTGCCGAGGTTATAAGCACCGACTATGAGGGTATAATCCGCGAAGGTGAAGAACTGGCAGCATTGCATCCGCAGATAGTTGTAAAGGTTCCGATTATCAAGGATGGCATCAAGGCTATTAAGTATTTCTCTTCGAAGGGAATCCGCACAAACTGCACTCTAGTGTTCAGTGTTGGTCAGGCATTGTTGGCTGCAAAGGCTGGAGCAACTTACGTTTCGCCTTTCATCGGTCGTTTGGACGACAACTGCACCGACGGTTTGCAACTCATAGGCGACATTGTTGATATGTATCAGCGCTACGGCTTCAAGACACAGGTTCTTGCCGCTTCTATTCGCCACACTATGCACATAATTGGCAGTATGCAGATGGGTGCAGACGTTGCAACTTGTCCGCTTAATGCAATACTTGGCCTTTTGAAGCACCCGCTTACCGATGCTGGTCTGCAGAAGTTCCTTGAAGACTATCACAAACTCAACAAGTAGATGTCGGTTCTAATAAGGATACATCCCGACAACCCTGCTGAGCGCACTGTGAGGCAGGCTGTTGAAATTCTGCAAAACGGCGGAGTGGTAATTTATCCTACCGATACCGTTTACGGAATGGGCTGCGACATCACCAAGCCAAAGGCTGTGGAACGAGTGGCGCAACTAAAGGGTGTGAAGGTGGAGAAGGCTAACTTTTCGTTTATCTGCGAAAACCTTAGCCATCTTTCCGACTATACCAAGCCAATCGACAATTCCATATTCAAGATGATGAAGCGCAATTTACCGGGACCGTTCACGTTTATTCTTGAAGCCAACAATAACGTGCCTAAGATTTTGAAGCAGAATAGGAAGACTGTTGGTATTCGTGTCCCTGCAAACAAAATTATTATCGAAATTGTCAGGATGCTTGGTAATCCGATTCTTACGACATCATTGCGCATCGACGATGACATTATGGAGTATCCCACCGATCCCGAGTTGATTTACGAGGACTACAAGAATCGTGTTGATGCTGTGATTGATGGCGGTGCGGGAGGCTTGTTTGCATCGACGGTTATAGATTGCACAAGCGGTGAACCGGAAATTATAAGGATGGGAAGTGTTGAACCTGATATTTAATATATCAAGTGAAGACCTCCTGCGCGGAAAATTATAAATTGCTTTTTCGTTGTGAAATTAAATTGATTGTAATATGATAGGTAAGTTTATTAAATTTTTGATGGTTGCTGTATTGCTTTTTACGGCGACATTTGCTATTGCAGGACCAGAAGATCTTGTAGTTACAACAAACGAACGCGAAGCTCGTTTATGTATCCACGAAAATGCGTTATTGAAAGTGTTCGTAACAGATACTACTGGAGAACTAACAACTTTCTCCTATCAGTGGTACTATAATACAAACTTGGTTGGTTTGGTTGATCCTAGCTGGACACCAATTTCCGGTGCAACCACAAGCATTCTTAATTTGTCAGATGTTTCGGCAGCAACAACGGTTGGAAATGTTGGTTATTATTTTTGTAGGATTTATTATGATGAAACAGATAACACGATATATAGAAATTCGGAAAAGATACATGTTACTGTAGCTACTGCAATTCCAAATATCGGTTATGTTACGGCTGCCAATGTAGTATGCGAAGGTGCTGCTTTTGATATGGAGGCTTTTGATGTGACAGGTCAATTCTCAATGGTGTGGTATTTCGGAGAAGAAGTAATTTCGAGAGGAAATGCCTATCATGTGGCTTCTGCCTCGTCCGAAAACGCAGGTGTATATCGTTTCGTTGCTAATAATGCCTGCGGCGATAGCGTATATGGACCATTTGAGATTTCTGTTACAGAGTTGCCTCGTATTGTGACCCAGCCACGTAGTGCTGCTCTCTGCGGTGGCGATGACCTTACATTTAGGGTTGTTGCAACTGGTACCGACTTGCAGTACCAGTGGTATTACAACAATGCACCATATCCTTCTGAAAATACATCGGCAACAACTAGTAGCCTTGTTATTGAACATGCAAACCCCGATCCTGAATTCTATTCCAACACTTTCAGTGTGCAGGTATCAAATGCTTGTGCAACGGTAACATCGAGAAGTGTGGGGACTATAGTTAGTGATGTGCCAAATATTGTTGGTCAACTTGAATCTACGGAAGTATGTGAGGGAGTTACTGTAACTCTTTCTTCCGATGCAACAACGAATTTTCCGACCGACACTCTAACATACCAGTGGTTCCTCAATGGTCGTCCGGTAGATGGTGAAACTGCAAACATAATTACCTTCGATATGGATTCTGCTTATATGGGCGAATACTATTGCGAGGTTACAAATGGTTGTGGAACAGTGTCGAGTGAAAGGGCTGACGTTAGGGTTAAGATGCCACCGATAGTAGAGACACAACCTTATGACGTTTTTGCGTGTGCTGGCGACCCGGCGCAATTATATGCAAAGATTACGGGATATTTACCTATTGACTACACTTGGTTTAAGGATAATGGAGAAGGTCTTGAATATACTGATATAAATGATGCTACGACTGGTTTCTCTGGTGTTCATACCAATACCTTGCTTATGAATCCAGTAGGAGACCAGCATGAACATTTTTATTTCTGCCGAGCTGTAAACGAATGTGGAAGTGTTCTTACTGATACTGTATATGTAGCTGTTACACAGGTTGTTTCTAATGTATATCCTCTGGTTACGTCATTTTCTGCTTGTTCTGGTATTGATACTATGATAAGTTTAGATACTTTGATTTATATGGGGTCAAATACGGGGGCAATACGTCTTGATCCGGATGATTTTGAATCTGAAGGCATTACATTCGCATGGCATAAGGAAAATGAAACAGAAATTGTTTCAACAGAATCTGTATTGTATTTTGAAAATATAAGTGACGACGATGAAGGTCGTTATGTTTGCGATATTATGAATTCATGTGGAACATTTACAACTCCTTCTATTTCGGTAACTATAAAGGGATCTCCAGTAATCGTGGAACAACCACACAACCTTGATGTTTGCCAAAACGGAACACTTAGCTTGTCTATTTCTGCAACTGGCGATAATTTGACTTATGGATGGTATCGCAACGAGGAGTATCTTAGTTCCGGAGTTGTAAGTGACAATCATAGTTCGACTTATACAGCTCCAGCTGCACTTCCACAGTATGGTGGAACATATTATTGTGTGGTAAGGTCGACAATTGGATGCGGAGAACAATATTCAGACGAAGTTACTGTTACCGTAGGAACTAATCCTGTAATTACAAGTCAGCCAACACCAGCAATAAAGTCTCTTTGTGAGGGCGCTGTATATGACCTAGAAATGACAGCTACGGGAGAAGGTCTCCATTTCCAGTGGTACAACGAAGGCGTAGCTTTGTCAGGTCAGACATCGGAGAATTTACATATAGACCATGTAACCAGAGGCAACAACGGAAGTTTCTATTGTTTAGTTTCAAATGCATGCACCACTGTTCAGTCCGAATTTGCAACACTTACAGTAAATGCGGCTCCCGATATGACCTTAGGTCCAGATATACATGCTTGTCGCGGACAGTCGGTAGTTCTTGCTCCACAGGGTCAAGATGAATATGGACACTATTCGTGGAACTATGGAACATACGGTTATCAGCCAACATTGACCGTTACACTTGCTGGTAGTTATATCCTCGAAGTATCCGATTCTGCACACGGAAATTGTGCGGCTCGCGATACTGTTCGTGTAACATTCCACGATTATTTTGACATTGCATTCGATACAACACCTATTGTTACCTGCGGTGAGTTTACTCTTGATGCAGGAGCAGGAGCAGCCGAATATATGTGGAGTACAACAGATATGACAAACTCGATAACTGTCGGTATGAGTGGCTACTATATGGTTACTGTTGATGGCGACGGATATGGTTGTACAACATCTGCTGCCGTAGACGTTACAATTGGTGAGGAGATTGTCATTAACCTTGGCGATGATATTACAGCGCCAGTAGATTCTGAAGTTGAACTTAGTGTTCCGGCCGTATTCGAGACATATATTTGGAATACTGGATATAATGCTGCAAATATGACAGTGGTTGGAAGTGATTATGGCATTGGTTCTCACAGATTCTGGGTTGAGGTTTCAACAGGTGGATGCTATGCAAGCGATACAATATACATCAATTTCATCGAAGACGGATATGTTAATATGGAATCAATGCCAGAACTAAACATCTATCCTAATCCGGCAAGCGAATTTGTAAACATTGTTTCTGAGAATGGAGAAATAAGCGATGTTCAGGTTTTTGATTTGACAGGTCGCCTTGTTTTCAATAAGCAAGTTGCTGATGAGTCTCTTACGCTGAATGTATCGGGTATGGCTGATGCTACATATTTTGTCAGGGTAATGTATACCGACGGAAAGGCAAGTGTCAGCAAGCTTATAATAAATAGGTAATGAAGAAATCTAATATTAAGAATAAAATCAGAGGTGCTTACTTTACTTCGGTAGTAAGCATCTCGCTTGTTTTGTTGCTACTGGGAATCGTCGGATTGCTCATGCTCAACGCAAAGCAGATGTCCGACTATGTGAAGGAGAACCTTTGCTTCTCGCTTATAATAAACGACGAGGTTGCTGAACCTGACATCAAGCAGTTCCAAAAGTCGCTGGATACACATGAGTTTATCAAGTCAACCGAGTATATTACCAAGGACGATGCTGCACAGCAACTTCAGGATGAACTTGGTGAGAACTTTATTGAGACTTTGGGGTACAATCCTTTGTCTCCGACAATAAACGTTTATTTGAATTCCGACTATGCAAGTCCAGATAGCATTGCCAAGCTTGAAAATTTCTTCCTGTCAAAGTCAAATATCGTAAAAGAGGTTTCGTATCAGCAGAATCTTGTAAATCTTATTCACGACAATATCAAGAAGGTTAGTATTATCTTGCTGGCATTAAGTGCATTGTTCTTCCTTATTTCGTTTGCTCTGCTCAACAATACAATTCGTTTGCAAATTTATTCGAAAAGATTCATTATCAATACAATGAAGCTTGTCGGAGCAAAGAAGGGATTTATTCGCCGTCCGTTTTTGGCTTCGGGGGCATTGCAGGGGCTTGTAAGTTCCATTATTGCAATTGCTTTGCTATATGGAATAATATACTTTGCAAATTCGCAGCTCGAGAACATAATGGGTTCAATCGACCCGTGGATTATTGCATTGCTGTTTGTTGCTGTTGCTGTTATTGGCGTGTTGCTGTGCGTATTTGCAACCTTGCTTTCGATTAACAAGTATTTACGTCTGAAAACAATAAATCTGTATTATTAACCTGAGTTCGAAATAAGGAATCAAAAGAGAGTCAACTGGTTATCATCATAGAAGTCAAGCGAGATAGAAGGTTTCTTTGGGAAGAAACAATAA
>CAJOEG010000058.1 GCA_905233405.1 uncultured Bacteroidales bacterium
CCAGCAGCACCTAGCAGCCCGAGCACTAACGCATACTGCGGCACGAGCAACGCGGTGTTCTCGGCAAGCGCACCGAGCGGCTGCACGATAGACTGGTACACAGCATCAACAGGCGGTTCGCCGATAGCAAGCGGCGCATCATACACCAAGAACGGCCTCGCATCAACCACGACCTACTACGCCGAGTCACGCAACACGACGACAGGCTGCGTGAGCGCAACGCGCACGGCGGTCACCTGCACGATTGAAACTTCATCGGTTAGCATAACAAGTGTATCAGCAACTCCATCAACTCTCTGTGTCGGCAAACCAGCTACACTTTCGGTTAGTGCTACAGGAACTGGTACGATATCGTATGAATGGAGTTCTGGAGCAGCTGGAGCATCAACAATCGTGACACCAACTGAAACTACAACATACACTGTAGTAGTAACAGCAACGACAACAGGAGTCGGTTGTACAGCAACAGCATCAACAACCGTAACGGTCTCTGTCGAAACTCCTGATATTGCAGGAATTTCCGATGGCGATATGGTATGGTCTGGCAATGCTGGCACAACTGATTGGTCAACCGATGGAAACTGGATTTCTTTCAATGGAACAAACTATGTTGCAGGTTCTGTTCCAAGCTCTACAACAAATGTATTCCTAGTTACTTACGGTGACGGATGTTCTGTTGGTAACCCTGTTCTCGGTGGTAGTTCCGCAACCAAGAACCTTACAATAGGAGAAGACAAGGGATTGTCTCTTGGTTCAAATACTATTTCCATCGCAGGCAACCTCACCAACAATGGAACTTTCACTGCTGGTACTGGAAGCGTAATATTCAATGGTAGCACGCATCAGACAATTTCTGCTTCATCGTTGACATTCAATAATGTAACATTCAATAATGACAAGAACTTTACATTTGATGGATTGACACCAATAGTCAATGGCTCTGCAACATTCACAAGCGGTATCGTAACTGGCGATGTAACATTCGGCGCATCAGCATCAGCAACTGTTATCGACTACAGAAGCTACGTGGATGGAACAGTAACTAAGACTCTCGGTTCGTCAGCCTTCACCTTCCCAACTGGTAGCAACGGAGTTCTCGGTTCTGTAACAGTTCCTGCTACTCGTGCCGGTGGTTCAGCAACCATACGATTCAACAAGTCGGCTGATGTCCACGGTTATACTACAGATGAAGGTTATCCTCGCTGGTGGAACATTAACGATATGTGCACCGAAGATGGCGCTAACCGTTTCGATCACGTAAGCAATGCCGAATACTGGGACATTACTAGCACGGCAACACTTGCAAACGTAACATTTAGAGCTGTCGCGGCAACTGATGTACATTTCAACGATACAAGTATCAACGAATACAATCAAGAGGTCATCAAGTTCGCTCTTTATGACGGTTGTTGGAAGAATATGGAAGGAAGTGCTTTGGTAGCTGATGGTCATAGTGATTTAAGTGTAAGCAATGTAACAATACCCGCAACGGGACGTGCACCTTACAAGGGAACATTCGGTTCGCTTGACGACCATACCGTTCTTCCAATCGAACTCGTTTCCTTCACAGCCAATTGCAACGGTCGTTCATCTCTCATCGAGTGGACAACCGCTACCGAGCGCAACAACGACTACTTCTCGCTCGAACGTTCCGATGATGCAATCAACTTCACAGAGATTGCACGCGTGGCAGGAGCAGGAAACAGCATCGAACCGATTGACTACTCATATACAGACTATGGTATTCACGGCGGTGACAACTATTACCGCCTCGTTCAGGTTGACTACGACGGCACACGCACGGTTTCGGAAATTGTGGTTGCAAATTGCATCGAACCCGAAGTTGGCGAGCCGGATGTTCAGGCTTACCCGAACCCGTTCAGCAGCGATTTGACAGTCGTTCTTGACCACTTCGGCAACCGTGCAGCAACCATCGAGGTTTACGACATGCTTGGCAAGCTCATCTACACCAACAAGGTAGCCGCCCCGCATAACAGCTACGAGACCATTTTGAATCTCAGCAATCTGCCGCCGGCAGCCTACACGGTAAGGGTTAGCACGAACGATTTTGTGATAAACAGGAAACAATAAATAGTCAGTCCGCCCCCTGAGCCTGTCGAAGGGTAGGTTCCGAAAATCATAGGGTACCTCGGCTTCGACAAGCTCAGCCAGCGGAAAAAATACAAATGATTTTGAAAGGTTTTAACGAAATGGTACGTACATTTTCCTTGTTCCTGCTGATTTTTTCAGCAGCAGCTTTTCTTATGTCATGCGACCGAAGCGATTTGACAGGCTACCGCAAGACAAGAACAGAAATCCATTACAAGTTTGAGAAGGAAAACAGCGGGGCAATACAACCAAAAGTAGGCGATGTGCTTTTTGCCGAAATGGAAGTCAAATTCGGTGATTCGGCCGTTTTTTCGAATTTTGGTAATCCACAGCGGATATTGCTTGTAGAAGAACCCAAATTCCCTGGTGACCTCAACGAAGGGCTTCTTATGATGCACCGTGGCGATATTGCTAATTTCGCATTGTGGGCAGATACTTTGGTTAATAATGGCATAGAGATGCCATTGTCATACAAGCAAGGAACAGGGCAGAGAATGCATTATAGGATTGCACTGCACGAAATTGTTTCGCAGAAGGACTTGCAGAACGAGCAGAACCAGATGATGGCTCAACTTGAGTATGCACGACAAAACGAACCAAAGGCTATTGCCAAGTACATCGAGGACAAGCATATAGCACAGGATAGTTGCGAGAATGGAATGTATATGATAAAGCAAAAGGAAGGTTTGGGAAACCTTTTGGAAACAGGCGAAAGCATCAACTTCGACTTCTCCATTTACTCGCTTGATGAAGTCTTGGTAAATACCAATGATGAAAACAAGGCTCGTGAAAACGGCATCTATAATCCCGAAATCATTTATGAGAAAGCACAGTGCATTGTTGGCAACGACGATGTATTGCCTGCTTTGAACTATGCCTTCCTGAGGATGAAGCACGGTGATGCAGTAAAGCTGGTTGTTCCGTCAAAATTGGCTTACGGTGATTTCGGCTGGCAGGGCATTCCGCCATATGCACCTTTGATTTTTGAAATATCGGTTGAATAGGAACATGATATATGCTGTTTGTTATGGTATTCTGGGCATATTAAGCTTAAGACTCCATAGCCCCCTGAGCGTAGTCGAAGGGCGGTTGGTTAACAAATTGTTTACTAATACTCAAAGTTGGTATTGAATAGTGGTAAAATTTTTTTTTAAATATGACGACTGCATCTCTCAAGAATTTCCTTTCACGACATAAGTTCCTGTTGCCCGACTTGATAGTCATTGTATTCTCGTTTGTCCTTTATGGCAATACGATAATGTTCGACTATGCATTCGACGATGCTGTCGTGGTACAATACAATGTCTTCACACAGAAAGGCATAAAGGGCATTCCCGAGATTTTCAGTTACGACACTTTTGTTGGTAGCACCCTCAACCAGTTGCCCGACAAGGATGCAGATGAAGTTCAAGCCAATATGAAGGAACTTGCTGGTGGCAGGTATCGTCCGCTTTCGGTTGCTATGCTTGCTCTCGAAGTTGAGATTTTCGGTTCCAACCGTCCGCATATCAGTCATTTCATTAATATACTGCTCTATATCATAACGGCCATGACATTGTACAGGCTGTTAGTGTATCTTTTCAACATTAAGTATGGAGAAAAGTCAACCGAAAAATGGTATTTTTCAGTGCCTTTTATTGCCGTATTGTTGTTTTTAGCGCATCCGTTACATACCGAAGTCGTTGCCAACATCAAGAGCCGCGACGAGATAATGGCTCTGCTCGGGGTGGTGCTTACTACCAAATACACTTTCAGGTATCTCGACAGAAACAAAATCTGGTATCTGTTCGTTTCGTTCTTCTGGATGCTCTTTGGCGTGTTTTCAAAGGAAAACGCTGTAACTTTCATTGCACTGATACCTCTAACTGTATATTATTTTTCCGATTATAGCATAAAGCGCAACCTTATAACGGTAATACCAATGTTTTTGGCTTGCGTGATATTTTTTGTGGTAAGGGGCTGGGCTGTAGGTTTTTATTTCTCGAAGGAAGAAACAGTTCCGCTTCTGCTAAACGACCCGTTCCTGTATGCAAGTCCGTCGGGAAAGTACGCAACTATTTTCTACACTCTGTGGATTTACATTAAGCTTCTTATTTTCCCACATCCGCTCACTTGGGACTACTATCCATGTCATATTCCGATAATCGGGGTGTGGGATGTGCGTGCAATCTTGCCGTTCCTGCTTTATTTGGCAATGGGCATATATGCTTTGTATGGCCTGATAAAGAAGAGGGATTTGCTTTCGTATTGTATATGGGCTTACTTGATTCCGCTTTCGATAGTTTCAAACCTGTTTTTTGTGATAGGCGCATTTATGGCGGAAAGGTTTGTTTTTATATCGTCGATTGCATTTTGCATAGTGCTGGCTTGGCTTATTGTCGAGAAGATTCCGTCGTGGACAAAAAAGCCTCTCGTCGTGCCGATGATGGTTCTTATTGCGGTGATTTTGTCGCTTTACACCTATAAGACAATTACTCGCAACGAAGTATGGCGCGACAATGTTGAACTTTTCAGCAAGGATGTGAATCCTAATTCGATAAAGAGTACGCTTCATGCAGGCGGTGCATATCTTGGTATAGCCACTTCGCCCGGAATAATGTACAATGCCGAGGAACACAACAAGAATTGCCTTATTGCCAAGCAATGGCTTGAGCGTTGCATCGAACTCGACCCCACAATGGCCGATGCCCATCGCGACTTGGGTAGGGCATGGGAGGAACTTGATTACGGAGTGCATGTTTTGGAAGCACTTAGTAATTATAGGGTTGCCCTTGTCTATTGTCCCGACCAGAACAACAGGGATATTGTCAAGTACAAGATTCAGAACACCGTAAACCAATTGCTGCTAACTAATATGCTGAAGGATTATCCTCTTGATGCACTTATGAACGAGTTGGACATGATAAATGCAATTGCACCTGATATTGCCGAAGTGTATTATTGTCAGGCTGTTGTGTTGGGGCAGATACAGAAGAGGGACGAAGAAGCCATTGGCAAGTTCAACAGGGCGCTACAGTATGGTTATGCCGACACCACATCTTTATACTACAATATGGCAGTTTCGTACAGACACCTGAAAGATTACGATTCGGCAATAAAATACCTTATGAAGGCAGATGAATGTACACCTAACAATCCGCAGGTTCTCCATGCTATAAGCGTTACATATTCGGATATGGGGAATGAAGAGAAAGCCGTAGAATATGATGTAAAATTGCGGAATTTGCAATTTGCAAATAAGGTAAATGTACCATATTTACTAGAAAATGATAAAGAAGGTTGATTAAAATATCCTAAGTTCAACTTAGGCTGGCATTTGCCACATTGATTTTTGTGCTGTCCTTCATCTACACCAACAAGGTAGCCGCACCGCAGAACAGCTACGAGACCATCTTGAATCTCAGCAATCTGTCACCGGCAGCCTACATGGTAAGGGTTAGCACGAACGATTTTGTGATAAATAAAAACGTTGTTAAGCAATAGACATAGAGATTATTGTAAAGGCGCAAAATTTTGCGCCTCCACAATATCTCCAACAATGAACTAAACCTTCTTGCCCCCTCAACCTTAAAGTCATTAAGCACTTTAAGGTCGTTAAACTGGGGGCAAGTACCTCGGCTTCGACAAGCTCAGCCAGCGGAAAAATAGCGGCACAATGATTTGTGCCGCTATTTTTTTGTTTTTTAGTGCCCTAACGGGCAGAACGGCGTAGCCCTCAACGAAGTTAAATTGAACAAATCGAATTCAAATTTCCCAGAGAGTCAATAAAATTTGTCAGATTTGTAAAATTTCTCGCGCAGCGACTTCATCTTTTAGTGCCTACAGGCAGAACGCAGCCCTCAACGAAGTTAAGCATCAAAATTATTTCCTTGTCAAATCATTTATTTGTTAAATTTGCAGAGTTAAAGTTGGATTGGCTTATGTCGCGAGAAACGATAATAAAGATGCTGACGGAAACCGCACGGAATGTTGTCCCTACGGGTTCAAAGGTCGTATTGTTCGGTTCGCAGGCGCGGGGCGATGCTAACGAGGAGTCTGACTGGGATATACTTGTGCTGTTGGACAGTCAGCGCGTACTTCTTAGCGATTACGATAATATTGCATATCCTATTCGTGCGGCAGGATGGGATGTCGATGCTATCGTGAATCCAATCCTATATACCAAGACTGATTGGCAAAATAGCAGTAACACACTCTTTTATAAGAATGTAACAAAAGACGGAATTGTACTATGGGGCTGAACGAGATAGAAAGGAAGGTAATGGTTGAATATAAGTTCCAAAAGGCAATCAGGACTTTGGAGCAGGCAAAGGGCAATATTGAGCTGAAATACTGGGAAGTAATAGCAAATAGACTTTATTATGCGGCTTATTATGCAGTATCAGCCTTGTTATTGGCGAATAAAATTTCCGTCAAAACACACAATGGTGTAATCCAAATGTTTGGTATGAAGTTCGTTAAGACAAATATTGTGGATGCCGAATTAGGGAAATTATACAATAGACTTTTTTCGTTACGGCTCACAGGTGACTACAACGATTCATATACATTGTCCGAAGACGATGTTGTTTCTTTGGTAGAACCAACCGAGAAGTTTATTGTAGAAATAAAAAAGTTGTCGGAATCACCACAAAAGCTATAAGCCGATTTAATATATTACATTTGAATTAAGCCTAGCAAATCCCTCAACGAAGTTAAATTGAACAAATATATTTGAAAGATTTGTATCAATTTGTATTTTTTCTCGCGCAGTGACTTATTTTCTAGTGCCATTCGGGCAAAACGGTGCAGCCCTCAACGAAGTTCTTTCCTTTCACCTCGCTTTTTTCCGCGACTTTGGTCTTGTCGTCCGACACCAAAACTTCCCCGGCAGAAACATAGCGTGTTTCGTTGCCATTATCAACACGATAGAAAGTCGTGGGATAGCCGTTTTCAGGCGTAAACTTTGTTATCGTTCCCAACAGGCGCGTGCCGTATCGCCTGTTTCGACTAACTACCGTATCTTTAGCTCACGTAGCGAAGCAAGTAAATGATGAACCCTTTTTTTGTTTTTAGTGTAACTAATTGATAATCTGAGAATTGATAACAATCTATTTTAGCGGACAACAATTAATCAAATCCATCAAATTGACAAATCCAATTGTAAATTATTCCACCGTTACCCTTATTCCCGTGCTGTGACTAGTATATTCGGGTGCGTACATGCTTTGGATAGTCGTTATGCCATTCGAGAAGTTGCCCTTCTGAGTAGCGATAACCTGATACTCAAACACGTAGGTGCCCTTTGGAAGAATGTCGATGAAGAAGTTTACCGATGCGTCCTTTATCGACTGGTAGTAGCCCAGCGAGTGCTTGAACCTGTAGCCCGAAAGTTTTTCGGTAGGCTCGAAGGCTGCGGCACGCATATCCTTCAGGTGGACATACTCCATATTGCGGTCAACTTCAATTTCGATGCGGACTGTAACCTTGTCTCCGACCTTGAGGTTGGCATTCTTCTGCGTAATTGGCACAATCACCTCCTTGCCGTTCTCCACACGGTTGACAAACAAATCCTTACGAATCTTCAGCGGTGTGTCCTCGAATCCCTTTATCTTGTCGATGTCCTCGTAGTACTGCCAGTAGATGCTTCCCCAAGCCACTGTGCTGTCGGCCTTGGTGACCGAAACTTCGCTCCACGAACTTTCTATCTCGTCATTCTTCCAAGCCTTCTTGTAATAACCAGTGCCGTCCTCGGTCTTTTCGGTTGCAAGGTCGATGGTCTTGTCGCCAAGGGTGATTGTCGGGTAGTCGGTTTCGGAGAGAATGCTGGTACCATCGAGCAAAAGTGCATAAACGGCTTCGGCGGTTGCCTTGGTGGTCTTCCAGCGGTTGGTCTGCTTCTGCTTCAACAGCCATACCTTCATATCGTTTACATCCTGATTTTCACCAAGTTCGTCGAACAACTCAATAAGCAACGACTGTGTCTCGATGCCGCTGTTGTACCAGTACCATCCGCGTTCCAAATCCCAGTACATACCGAGTTCTTCGCTATGCTGTGCGTATTCCTTGAGCGATGCAACTATCGCCTTTACGGTTGCGGTGCGTCCGCTGCGCTGCATTGCCAAGGCAAGCATTCCGCGCATATAGAAGCCCCAGTCCTGCCAATCCCTCTCGCCAAGCTTCATATAGGCGTCGAAAACCTTCTGCGTTGACTTGTCCATCGGGTATTCCTTCAGGAAGAAAGAACGTACATATAGATAATGTATCTGAGTGTAACCCAGGGCTATATCACTAAACTTTTTCTGCAGCTCGTAAATTTTCTCAATTTCTCGGTCGGTGTACTTTATTGCCTTCTTAATCATGCCTTCCATCGACGAGTCGGGGAACTTTACGCCAAGTTTCTGCAGATGTCCGTAGTTGCCAACAATATGCTGCGTTACATAAAGGTTAGCGTTCATTCCCTCGAACCACGGCCAGCCGCCGTTTGACTTCTGCATCTTCGAAAGCTTTTCGGTAGCCTTGCGGGTTTCGGACTTTATGCGGGCAAGGTCGAACAGAACGCCAATGTTCTGCTTGTCCTCGGCTTCGTCCTTGGCGTCGAGGAGCCATGGCGAATTTTCGAGGAGTACCGATTTCAGTTCCTCGTTGCGCTGCAGGTTCGATTTCAGAGCTTCGGCATCTGCGCCTTTCCATCTGTTGAACATTTCCTCAATCTTCTTGTCGGAATTTGCAACGTGCGACGCAATGAGGTTTGAATAAATACGCGAGAAAGTCTGTTCGGCGCACTCGTAGGGATATTCCATCATATACGGCAGTGCAAGCACAGCGTACCAGACGGGATTCGGCGTAAATTCGAGCGTGTATGAGTAGTTTTCGAGCGACTTCGACTTGTTGTTCTTCATCGAAGCGAAGGAGAACTTTGTTGTTCCAGCGCGACGCACAGGCAAAGGCATTGTCTCGGTGACCATCATGCGGTTGGTAAGAATCGGCAGAACCTTTTCCTCGCCGTCGGAATGTCCACCGCCAACAGCAACTATGCGAACCGAAACCGCGCCGATGCTCATCGGAACCGAAACTTTCCATTCCACCGAGGTGTTGCGGTTGGCATCGGCAGTGAACGAAACTACATTACTGCTCAAGAATTTAGCAGTAATGTCCTCGGAATTTTCGGTGCTGATGAACTCGATTCTCGCCTTACCGTTGATTTGGTTTTCGGTGAGGTTGGCGATTTTGGCCGAAATGTAGATTTCGTCGCCTTCGCGCAGGAATCGCGGAAGATTGGGCGTTACCGAAACCTTCTTCTGGGTGACTATTTCGGCACTGATATGGTCGGTTTTCAAGTCCTTGGTATGGGCAAGTCCGAACACATTCCAGCGCGTAAGGCTTTCGGGCATTGTGAAGTTGATATATACATTGCCGTCCTTGTCGGTGCTGAGGTCTGATGCGAAATATGCCGTTTCGTTGAAATTGGTACGAACCTCGGCATTGTCGAAGGCTTCGCTTTCCTCTTCCGAGATTTCCTCTTCTAGCACAGCATTATCGGCAAGCATTATGTCATCTTCTGTTGAAGCCAGCATGGCTTCCTCCTCAACAATTGCTCCGCTAGCCTTTGCCACTGAATTGTATAGCCTTGTCGTATATTCGCGCTTGTAGGCCGTGTAATAGACATTGAGCGCCATCATCCCCCAGCTGTGCTGGATGGCGAAACTGACGGCACAGGCCACCCCTGTCAGGATGCCCACCACCCACATCGCGTTCTTCTGCAGGATTTCCAGAACAATGTAGAGGATACCCGTGACGAAGGCGAAGACCTCGATGGCG
>CAJOEG010000059.1 GCA_905233405.1 uncultured Bacteroidales bacterium
AGAAAAACGGTCGTAAGGAAGCCATTGCAAAACTTACCGAATACTCAAATATGTGGGGACAAAAGGTTGTTGACAAGGCTTGGAAACTCGGTGATTTCCTCTGGACAAAATATGATGAGAAATTCTAGTTAATGCCACTGATTTACAAACATATATTAACACTTATAACTATTACGCTACCGATTGTTGCTGTTTTCGGACAAAACGATTTCACAGTTTCGTTGAAAAAGAATCTCAGCAACTACAATCCGCAGTACATCGAAGCCAAAATTTCGTCACCAGTCGGCAACGAACACCTTTACCCCAAGGTCATTATTTCAGAAGAGCCTTACACTCTGACACAGAACGCAATATCTTACTATGATGCAATATCGTCATTACCAGAGGAAACAAAAATGTCGATGTTAAAGGCGTACTCCGAAATAGCCTACGCAGCCGAAAAATCAGGACTAGCCTCCTACCCCGACGAACTACTATGGCTACCGTTTGCGATTTCAGCATTCGGCAAGGAATACGAACTTGACGGCAACTGCGGTGTGTGGGGACTGCAATACCTATATGCAATAAAATACGGTGTAGAAATAAGCGAATGCACCGAAGGCCGCCACGACATTATGCAATCGACACCAGCAGCAATTCGCCAGTTGCAATATCTGCACGACAAGTTCGGCAAATGGGACGAAGCTTTGGCCGCTTATCTTTTCGGCTCGTCGAACCTAAAGCGTATGCAAGTACAAAACAAGCCTTTAAACGAAATTTACACATCGCTAGACCCATACGGCAAGAACATTTTCGACATCTGGTGTGCTATGATTTCGTGGGCAGAAAACTACAGAAACTGCAAAATCGAAGTCAAGGCTATAGAACAGCAATACGACACCATACGCATTAGCGACCGCATTCATATCGAGCAGATTTCCAAGGTAATGGACATAAGTCTGAACGAACTGAAATCACTTAATTCGACCTTCCATTGCGAAGTAATTGACGGACGGCACACTGCAGTGACATTCAAGCTGCCCACTGGCAAAAAAGACGATTTTGCAAGGCTTCACGACAGCATTGTCAAGTACAACGACACCATTTATTTCCCGCCACCAAAGCCACCCGTAGAACCGAAAAACTACGTTGTAGAAGGCAACGGCGAGAAAATCATCTACACAATACAAAGTGGCGATTATCTTGGCAAGATTGCGCAGAAATTCGGTGTGAAAGTCAGCGACATACAGGCATGGAACGGACTGAGCGGAACAAACATAACCGCAGGCAAAACACTTGTCATCTGGACGGGCAAGAAGCCAACATCGACTAGCCAGACAACCCAGCCAAAGGCAACCACGGCTACACAACAAAAAACAGCGACACAATCAAGTACAAGCAGTTCCAACTCTACTGCAACATTCAATGCCAAGGACTACACATTGGTGGAAACTTACACTGTAAAATCTGGCGACAACCCGTACAACATCGCCAAGCGATATAGTTGGGCAACTGCTGACGAAATCCTGAAATGGAACAACATCTCAGACCCGTCGAAACTGCAAATCGGACAGAAACTGAAGATTTATAAGAAGAAATAAACTATTCCTCGCAATACCTATAATACATTTCGGCGGCTTCACGCGACTTGCCCGTGGCTGCCCTGCGCCAGTAAAAGCAAGCCTTCTCGTAGGATGCCTGATAGTAGCGGCACATTCCCATAAGGTAATTTAGACGGGCATCATCGGGTGTGATGTCGAGTGCCATAGAGAAATCGTATGCCGCCAAATCCCACATTTCGTAACCGTAATAAATCTCTCCACGCATAACAAAATACTCGGGATTGGACGAATTATGCTCTATAATCTGCGAAATCTCCACAAGCGCATCATCCTTATTTTCAGACGACAATGCCAGACGAGAATCCATAAACAAAGCCTTCTCGCTATCGGGGAAACATTGCAAATAGCGACCTGTATATCGACGTGCTTCCAAATATTTCTTCTGATTCATGCAAACTTCTGCAAAATCAAGCAGATTTTCTGCATTGTAACTGTCGGCTGCAAGAAGCAACTTGCCTGTCTCGTAGGCTGATGCATAATTCCCCGATGCCTTTTCAATATTGAAACGCAAAGCGACAACTTCTACATCCTTTGAATTTATGCTTTCAAGATATTTTGCAGCCTGTGCATACTTCTCCATACCATAATACGCCTTGGCATACAAATAGTTGCGTTTCCAAGACTTGATATTTGCTCCATCAAGAATTTCGATTGCATAATCATAATTTCCACACGAAATATTGTATTCTGCATCGGCAAAAGTCTCGTCCGACTTGGAATAACGTGGTGTTTCCCAGAAGTCGCGCCACTCCTGAGTGCGATTTATGTTCTCGAACTCCTTGCATCTGATTATCTGCGAATATGACTTTGCGGCCTTACCTGCCAAATGTTTGCCTAAATATTCCACCGATTCCTCGGCAAAGCCCATTCCTGCATAAATTCTTGCCATACGGAACTGAGCCTCTGACGGATTTGTACTTTCCAACTTACGGCATACATCAAGCGCCTGCGAATAATCCTCAGTAGCAATCAATTGGTCGGCAAGACACACGGAAAACTCCACAACATCCACGTGACTTTCCCATATCGCCATTGCCGAATCGGTTTCGCCGTGCAGAACAAAGTTCTGCGCACGGAAATAATCGCGCTGCAAGTCGTCAATCTGCGCATTACAGCAGACTGCAAGCAAAAGCATAAGGGCAATATATGAAATTCGGTTCTGCATCAGTCGTGATTTTGGTTAACATCCTTCTCGCGGAAAACGTGTATAAAACCTTTCAGATGACGGGCTTCCAAACCAGTCAGCCTTTGTTCGTAAACCTCGCATACATAGAAATATACGCCCGGCACGACGTATTTGCCAGTCTTCTTGTTGCGACCATCCCACATAATGTCGGGGTCGTTGGTCTCGAACATCACCTCACCCCAACGGTCAAGGATTGTCATATCAACCTTCTCGACAAACTTGTATTCGCCAATAGGATGGTAATAGTCGTTGATGCCGTCGCCATTGGGCGAGAAAACGTTGGGCAGATTGTAGTATGAGCATTCGTCAACGCACGACACAACCGAATTTTCGCTGACATTTCCGTATGGGTCGGTCGCATTAATGTAGTAGCATCCAGCCATTCCATCGGTAGGATAATGCCTATATTCAGTCGCATCTGCACCAAATGACGAAAGAACTTGATATTCACCGTCCAAGAATGGCGTAAAATACAAGGTATAAGTTTCAACATCGTAATTGCAGGAATCTGGCATCGACCAGCGAACAAGGTTGTAGGCTGAATCGCATACGGATGTCACTGAAATTTCTGGTTTACAAGGAGCTATGGTATCGACAGACAACTTGCACACCTGCTGCGACAAGTTTTCCAACGGCTCGGGATAGCCTGGAAGCGAATAGCGTCCGTACGACTTCACATAGTAGCAATATTCGTGACCGACAGTCGCATTATCGTCAATGATAGACTTTTCCTCCGTAGTTCCAATCAACAAGTAGGTATCCGAAACCGTATCGTACCTATAGTATTCGTATTGGTAGTTAGTCCACGGCACATTGTTCCTGAGCCTTACCTTTACCGCCGACTCCTGCTGTACAAGGTCAATGAACACCGACGATGCAAAGCTCGGAGAACCAATCAGGAAACGCTCGCCATCGGCATTGCTGTAAAATTCTATCTTATAAGTAAACGGATGGTCGATAGTATTGATATTCAAATCATTGTACTCGGTGTTATCAATGCCGTCAATCACAGCAATCTGCTGGAAGTTTTCACCTAGGAATCCTGTCGAACGGTACAGCACATATTGGAACGGACCAACTGCACCATTTAGTTCCGACTCGTCGGGCTTAACCCAAGCCACATGAATGCTTCCTGTCGCTCGGTCGGTAGCGGTAACGCTCACATTTGTCATAGTCGGGAGCCCCTTTGCCAACGAAGCACAAACCTCATCGGAAGCATAACCTTCTGCTCCATCGGGAAATACGGCACAAACCATATAGCAGTACTCGTGTCCCTGTGCAATGTCGCGGTCGATATAAAGCGAAGTTTCACGGCCTTGAACGTATGCAATTTTCTCGTAGCCAGTCGAAGCAGGAACGCCAGTCTGGCAGAAAGCGTGAACGAATCCCGACGGCTGAATCTTGCGATAAATGTTGTAGCCTACAACATTTTCGCACATCGACTGCGACCACGACAAAGTTATGTCCTGCACCGACGGCATTGCCTGCAAGTTGTCAACGGCAGGTCCAACGATTGTTATGTAGATGCTTTTCAAATCGACAAGATTGACAATTCTATTCTTGTCCTGCGCCTTGATATTCAAGATATAAGGTTGTTTTCTGACCACATCGCAACTTGTAACCCACTCGAAAGTTCCCTTTGCATAACCGGCTTGCACAATAGTCTGCTCGAAATGAGCAGGAGCATTATCGCTAGCCACAAATGGCGCACCGTAGGCCGAAAGTATTATTGTGTCATTGTTTGCATCTCGTGCTTCAACACTGAACTTCAACCAAGTGCCAGCCTCGATGCAGATGCTGTCGTGACCGCCATAGACGGTGTCGAGCGCTATAAGGTCAATCTGCGGAATAGTATTTCCACTGTCGTAAACCTCAATCTGCATATCGCGGATAATCTCGCCAATCTTCACACCGTCGCGCCATTCCTCAATGAGCATAGCCACATTGTAAACACCAACCATAATCGGCGTATTCCAAATAAGGTCGCCAGTAATCTCGTCAACCTTTATGTAGTTTGAAGCGGCTGGATATGAATAATTCGGAATTGGCGCACCGTTTTCCTCACGGCAAGGCGTAATCTTGTATGCAAGGCTATCACCGTCGGGGTCGTAGGCTCCAGGATTGTGAACGAACAACTGTCCCACAGCAGCCTTATCCACAGGCGGTTGCGTAAGTACCGGCGTGCTATTAAGTCCCAACGTCGGCTCGATTATCATCGTGGTGGAAATCGCGAAAAGCGTATTTACCGAATTGGGTATATTGGTGACATTGGCGTTTCGGTTGGGGTCTTCCACCGTAATGTTGAAAATGCCCGGACCACCGTAAGTATGCTGCCCCACATACTTGTTGCGCTTGTAGTAGTCAGGAAGCATAATCTCCTCGCATCGCGGAAGCGTAGAGGTTGTGTTGTCGCCCCAAGCGATGTCGAGTTCGGGACGGTCGGCAGTCCAGCCAGGGCCTGTAGCCGTGTAGGTTATTACAGTCACCTCGAAGGTCAATGCCGAAATCTGCCTGTATGTTATCTCCCCCGCCCTATTGTGCGTAGCAAAGGCGCGTGTATGAAACAGCAATGTCGCAGCGAACAAAGCCGCCACGACAAGCAGAAATCGGTAATAACCCCTGAACGACATGTTTCCTAGTAGTTAAAACCACCAAGTTTCACAATGTCGGTACGTGGATTTACGCACATAACAGGAATTTTCTTGCTAAGTTCGATATTCCTCGGATGCTTGATGCTTGTGAAAGCCTTCTTGTAGTTTTCCGACATATATAGCACCAAGTCGGGCGAAACACCGCGCATATAGTCGTAGATGTTGTCATAGAAGTCATCCTCAGGAACACCCTCGACGTCAAATTCAATCGCATTGTCGGCAAAAAGCGAAGTTGCAAATGCAAGGTTGCTGTTGATGTCGGCCTGACGGCTCTCGCTGTTGGTCTTAGGATATACCACATATACGTGACTCTCGAAAATAAGGTTCAAGTACTTAGCCCAAATGAACTTAGCACGCGACTTCTTGTCACCGTCAATCGGAATACAAATGCGGTCGTACTCACCGAATGCCAACGGACTCTGTACCAGCACAAAAGGAACCTTTACGAACTTCTGTATCAGTTTTACCTGCTTCTCGATGGTCTTGATTCCGTGTACGCCCATAACAGCAAGATACGCATTCTGTTCAATGCCGTATTCGTGGATTACATCGAATGGAGAACCTTTCTTCACAACGGTAGTAACCTTATCATAACCAGTATCTTTCTTGAACTTTTCAGCAACTTTTTCAAGTTCTGCCTGCCACTCGTCTATCATCTTGTCGGAGTCGGCGACATAAAGGATATGAATAGGAAGCTTCTCGAACTTGGCTATTTCGTAAGCGTGATTAAGAGCAAAATTTGCCTCATTACTAAACTCGTAAGGCACTAAAACACATCTTTCCATAAAACTTTCTGTTTACAAAATAAATATATGATTCGGGACAAAGATAATGTTTTTTCAAATTGTATACACCTATAAATAATAAAAAATAATCCTGCCCGGAAAACCGAACAGGATTAACGTTATGAAAATAAACAAACACTTATTCAGCTACTTCTGCATTCTTAATCTGCAACCAACCGATAATCATCATAATCAGAACTGCCATACTAGCAATAGAAGCTATCATTTTAACTACTGGTATTATAGCAAAAACAGATGCTACAAGACTAATTATCATAGCAATAAAAATAAGGTTTGCACCCTTGCGGCCAGGGAAAGTTTCTGATTTTTTGAGTTTTACATAACCAATGAAATTAAATATTATAGCAATAATGCCTACAATTGCCAATGCAACCGTCATAAAACCAGAACCAGCAAGACTACCTGACATAAGTATCAAATATGGCAAGAATCCGCACAAAGTTGTAATGAAAGTCAATATTGCAGCAACACGCAACTTCTTTACTGCTGCGGTATCATTTGCATCAACAGCCTTTGCCAATGCACTTAAACCTATTATGAAATAGATATAGCATGCAGCAGTAAGTACCGGAATAACAATAAGATACCATGGCAAAGAACCAGAAAGCATTGACATTGCTATAGCATCCAAGCAAAATGCGGTAATAGCAGATCCAACAATACCAAGAACTGCAAAGGCAATAACGCCATAAAAACATTTAGTCGCAGCTGACTTATAAGCTAACTTATCCATAAAATTTTTCCTCGGTTATATCCCATCGAGCCATCGGTTTTTAACAATTAAACATTTAACGCAAAATTAACAATATATAAACATATCCTCAACAAATATCTGAAATTTTACTAACAGGCTGTTGATAATTGTTAATAGCAGCAAATCATCCTTGTCAATTCCACAAATTCCACACTGCTCGTCGTAGGCACTTGCCTACGATACTGTATCCCATTGTTTCTGCCATATCATTATAAATTAAACACTTCCAATACACAATCCTTTCCTGCAAACCATCTCACACTTGAATACTCATAGTCTTCTGCATTCGATACAAAACCAGCCTTCTCTGGATTCTCGTGTATATAATTAACCTTTTGCGACTACTGTAACACTAGTGTCTCAGGTTCTAATATTCGGTCAGCAAACTATTAACTTTTAACTCTAAACTTTCAACTATATTAAAATCCCATTCCAAACCTCAGCCAGAACATTTCCTCAAGGCTCTTCCATTTCTTAGCCGACTTCTCAAAATTATCGCTTGTATAGGCATTCAAAAGTTTAGCCGACTTCTTGGCATTACCGTTGTCAACAACCTTCTGTTCCAAATCCTTAAGACCGGCAAATGCATCATCTTCGTACGATTTGAGAGCACTTTCGACAACTGGTCTTGTCGATTGCCATGCCACAGTTGCCAACTTGTTTGCCTTGCGGTATGTCCACAGCACGCAGTTGTTGTCGAGTTGCTTCTGTCCACATACATCGTAAGCCTTTGGCAATGCGGTTGTTCCGCAGAAAATT
>CAJOEG010000060.1:0-17635 GCA_905233405.1 uncultured Bacteroidales bacterium
AGCAGAACAGATTCAATGGCAAGAAGTTGGCTTTGTTTGTAACTCATGGTGGCGGTGGATTGTCTAGGTGCGAGTTAGATATGCGCAATATTGTATCAAATGCATATTTATTGAAGTCTGGCGTATTCAGCGGTTCTAAGGTTGCATCATCTGATGACGATATTACCAAGTGGCTCAAGGAAATAAGCCTGAAAAAATAGTTTGCGATGACATCGGCTACGACCGAAAACAGAGAAAAACTTTGGAATAGCAACTACACCAAGGTGTGGATTGCCAATTTCATGATTTTCTTTTCGTTCATGCTTTTGGCTCCGATGTTGCCACTCTACATGAGCGATACCTTTGATGCCAACAAGGATATAATAGGTATAGTTCTGTCGGGATATACGCTCACGGCTTTGCTTATCCGTCCGTTCAGCGGTTTCTTTGTCGATAGTTTTCCGCGCAAGAAGGTTCTGCTGATATGCTATTTCCTCTTCTTCATATTTTTTGCTGGTTATCTGGCTGCAGGCACTTTGCTGATTTTTGCCATTGTAAGGACTTTGCACGGAGCTCCATTTGGAGCGACAACGGTATCTAACAGCACTGTTGCCATTGATGTGCTTCCGCCATCGCGTAGGGCAGAAGGAATTGGATACTATGGACTAAGCAACAATATTGCATCGGCAATTGGACCATCGGTGGCAATTTGGATTCACGAGGTGACAGGCAGCTACGATTTGATTTTCCTTTTGTCGCTGATATTTGCAGGAATCGGCTTTGCCGTAAACTCTACGCTTAAGATTCGTCCGCGCGAAATTGTGCAGAACAAGCCAAAACTTTCGTTCGACAGGTTCTTTCTTGTCAAAGGTTGGAGCGAGGGGCTTGCAATGGTGTGCTATGCGTTTTCGTATGGTGTAATTGCAACGTACATAGCTATTTATGGCAAGGAAGAGCTTGGTATTACTGGCGGTTCAGGCGTTTATTTCATCCTTTTGTCGGCTGGACTTATAATGTCGAGGCTGATTGGCAGCAGGACTTTGCGAGAGGGCAAGATTGTCCGCAATGCTTCACTCGGAATATGCGTGTCGGTGTGTGGGTATCTTGTTTTTGCTGCTTTGCACAATCCCGTTGGATTCTATGCATCGGCACTGATAATAGGCTTGGGCAATGGTCACATGTGGCCTGCTTTCCAGACTATGTTCATAAATTTGGCTCCTCACACGCAACGAGGTACGGCCAATTCAAGCATTCTGATTAGCTGGGACATAGGAGTGGGACTTGGCATTCTTGTAGGTGGTGTCTTTGTTGAGCATTTCGGTTATCACAGTGCATTTTGGGTTGCTTGGATTTTGAACGCTGTTGGCGTTTTATTCTATTTTGCGTATGTGCGGAATAATTATTTGAAAAACAGATTAAGGTAAATTTAATAATATGAATATCAAAAGATTAATTTTAGTTTTCGTGGTAATGTTTGCGTCGTTTTGTGTTAGTGCGCAGAAGGGACTTTCTGTTTATATAATAGGTGATGAGAGTAATACGCCTGCAACTATTCATTCGGCTCCCAACGGGGAAATAGTCTACACATTGCCAGATACTTGCATTTATATGCTGGGAGTAAAGAAGCCGCAGAACGGCTGGTGGGTTATTAATGGTAATTCCATCTTTGGAATGTGCGATTATAGTGAAAATGATTTTGATTTCGGCGACAAGTGCAAGACTGCATATATACATTATTCGGTTATTGGCTTTTCGACTAGAAATTATGGAGGTCAGCGTATGGCGTTGTACTCAAAGCCAAGCGAAAAGTCTGATGAGGTTTATGCCTTTACAGATGAAATAGTTTTGTGCCCGTTGGATGTAAAAGGTATGTGGGTCTATGTGGAAACTAGCGACAAACATCGTGGCTGGATTCGGCTTGAGAATATATGCGACAATCCATTGACAACCTGCTGCTAATTCTTAGCAAACAACAATACTATCTCATTTATCCCCAAAATCCACGCTCTTCAGATAGTCGGCAGCAACGCACATTTCCTTGTACCATTCCTCGCCATACTTTCTTATGAGCGGCTCTTTCAAATACTCGAAAATCTTGACATTCTTCTCGTTGCCGAGTTTTACAGCATCCTTGCAAATGTTCCACACATCGTAGTTCACAGCTTCGAACGACGAGTACTTTTTAACCCTGATTGGGTATAAATGACAAGAAATCGGCTTGCGGAAATCGAACAGTCCTTCCTCCCACGCCTTTTCTATCTCGCAATAAATTATGCCTTCATCGGTTTTGTTCGCAAACACACAAGCTCCTGCCTTCCCTATTATCGAAGTCGTAAGTTCGCCCTCGATGTCAAGCATCGATACGCCTTTTTCGTCAATCACAGCTTTTGCTTCTTCGGTAAGGCGATTGTATATTTTCGGCAGAATCTCTTTCAGCTTGTCTTCTTCCGCCTTTTCCAGAGGCGCTCCCGAATCGCCTTCCACACAGCAAATGCCCTTGCATTTTGCAATATCGCAGGCAAAGCACTTCCTGAAAACATCAAAATGGACAACCTTATCGTCAATTTCAATCATACTCAAATTTCTATTTCAAGACCATCACGAGCCTCTATGGCATCGGGGAAAATTGTTCTTGCTTCCGACATTATATCTAACGAAGGATAACGCGTTGAAAAATGCCCCAAGATTAGTTTCTTTGCCGACAACGACTTTGCAAGTTCTGCCGCCTGAATTGCCGTGGTATGGCAAGTGAGTTTTGCAAGTTCGGCATCCTTAGCCATAAAAGTCGCCTCGTGATAGAGCAAATCGACGTTCTGGGCAAAATCTGAGAGACGTTTCAACGGCAAAGTATCAGAGCAATAGACGTATGTTTTGGGCGAGGGCGGCAATTTGGTAACCTCGTCGCTTTTCAACAGCTTGCCATTGTCAAGTATAACATCTTCGCCACGTTTCAAGCTAACAATCTGAGCAATCGACAAACCATATTCCTCTATGCATTCCCTAATGATGTTCCTCTCCTTCTCCACCTCACGAAAAAGAAATCCCCAAGTAGGTTTAGTATGCACAAGTGGGAAACTATATATTTTGAGATTCTTGTCGCTGTGAATTAGCTGGTATCCATCTGGCTGCAAATACTTGTAGTTTACCTTGAAGCCCAAGTCGTGGTTAAGCGAAGCGAACAATGAAGTACATATTTCCTCTAACTTTTCTGGACAATAAATGTTTAGTTCGGTCTTGCGACCAAGCATCGAGAATGTCGAAAGCAGTCCGAACAGTCCGAAAATATGGTCGCCGTGAATGTGCGAAATAAAAATATTCCTTAACCTTCCGAAAGGCAAGGAATATTCTCGCATTCTAATTTGTGTAGCCTCGCCGCAATCGACAAGGTATGGGGTTCCGTTGTACAGGACTACTTGAGCCGAAGTCTGCCGCTTTACCGTCGGCAATGCACTGCTACTACCAAGTATCCTGACAGAAAATGACATTATTCACCAGCAGGTTTATCCTCGTCAATGACTTCCGCCTCAGCCTCTACGGTTTCAACTTCTGCGTTTTGTCCGTCTGTAAGCAGATTGTCGTTGAACAACTTTATAACTTTGCGTACCATAAACGATTCGAACAACAAGAGCAAACCGAGCAGAATCATCAGTATGCCAAGCACAATTGCCATCACCTTGTTGCCAAATTCGGGGTCGCGGATGAATAAGAAGCCGAGTATGCCGACAGCAATAAGCACAACTATCGACGAAATCAAGTAAACCAACGAAAGTTTTGAACCTTTCTCGCGATACATCAAGGTCAGTATTATCATCATAACTGCTCCGAGCAGGATTATTGCACCGAGTATTATGGCGAAAATCCTTGTCAACTGTTCGGCAAAGCAGAACAGCAGAACGCCACCGATAAGTGCAAAAGCGAACATTATTATCATCAACGACTTTTCAAGTTTCGAATCACCGTCCTTACTTTTTGCGATACGCATTACAAGCATGAACAAGCTCATAAGAGCAATAGCACCACCAGCAATCTGGATAAGGTGTTCGAAAAAGTTTTCGCCACAAACAATAGCAACAACACCTATCAAAGCAAGGACAATACCAGTGATTGTCATCGAGTTAGCAACAAATAACGACTTTTTCATCTTTATAAATTTTAACTATGTTATAATCAACGAAAAAAGCCCCAAAGACATTCATCTCGGAGCTATATATCTTTTTCACACAATAAGAATTAGAATCTCTTTTCTTTGATTCTAGCCTTCTTACCAGTAAGTTCACGCAGATAGTAAATCTTTGCTCTGCGAACCCTACCATACTTATTAACATCAATCGAGTCAATAAATGGAGATGCAAACGGGAATACTCTTTCTACACCGAAAGTACCCGACATCTTACGTACTGTGAAAGTAGCTGTACGTCCAGTTCCATTAAGCTGTATCACTACGCCTCTGAACTGCTGAATTCTTTCCTTATTACCTTCCTTAATCTTATAGCTTACAGTAATAGTATCACCTGCCTTGAACTTTGGGAACTCTCTTACCTGTTCCAAATTCTGTTCAACAATATTCATTAAATTCATCACGAAAACTTTTTATTATTCCTTAAAATTTTGGACTGCAATATTAGTACATTTTTTTCACATACAGTAATTTTTTGTCCGCTTTTTTGAAAAATGTTACTAACAACATCAAACTAGTCATAAAGCGTTAATTATCAATAACATAATTCTACTATTTCATAAATTTTATTATCAGCACTTCGCACAAAATAAACAGCAATGCCAGCAATACAAAGTATTTCCATAGCGGTTTTCCTTCGGAAATTTCCTTGAAATCTGAAAAAGTTTGCTCAACATCGTCGAACCTAAATATGGATGCGCGGCCTGAAAATTTTTGCGTATTCATAGCCTCGAGTTCCTCTTCCGACAGATAGTCCTGCATCGACTCGTTCCGGTTGTAGTTTAGGGCAAGCAACGAAATTTACACACCAGCCGACTACAGTGACGACGGCATAAAGACATTAAGCAAGCCCGAATTGTACCTCACATCGACAAGGTACGACTCGCCTTTCGCCACAAATATATTATAGGTATTACCGATTTCGTAGCTATCGACCCTAGCCTGAGCAATGGTCTCTGTGTTGATTGTCGCGTAAAGCGAATTTGCAAGTTGACTATTCATCGCCATATTGTACATTGCCGGCGAGAATACAACGCTCTTGGCGAAATCTGCGTTCGCATTGTCAATCGGCGAAGCAAAGACATAAAGTTTTCCGTTGCCATAGTCGCCAGCGACAAGCACCGGAGACGAATTTTCAAGCGCCAGCACCGACGAGAACGATGCACGCGAAAACATATTCAACTTGTGTGTCATCTCCATGTTCGGAAGGCTACCTTGCTTTTCCTCCTTCGAGAAGACATTGCGGAACAAATTATTTTTATAGTCAATTCCATAAAGTTTTATGTCGCGTTCGGTCAAACCTTCAAACTTTCCAATGGCAAACAATTCAAGGAAACTGTTGAGCGAAGCATAATTCACCGACGAAGCCGGAATAAGGCATACCGAACCGCCATTGTTGACGAAAGTCTTGAGCCTTTCGGCCAGACCAGACGATATTTCCGACACGGAATTAAGCACAACAAGGTCGAAATCGTTTATGTTCATATCCGACTCGTGCCCCTGACGCACCTGCTCGAACTTGAAAGTTTCTTCATCTTTGCCAAACAAGGCTGTCAGATAGCGGCTTTCGTCCTTTGCATTGATCGCCAGAACCTTGGTCTTGTCGGATATGGCATAGCAGAAATACAAAACGTTGTCGTAAACAATAGGATAATCGGAAATTTCAAGCCGTGCAGCAACATTTCCTGCACTTGTGTTCTGATAGTCAACGTTAACCTCGACAGACTCCCCTGCCTCAACATTGAAGTTAGTCATCGCCTTGAGCGAATCGTTCAGGTAAAGCTGCATGGGAATATCGTAGAAACCCTCGCTCGACTTGTTTGTAATGCGTACCGTGAGATGCTCGTTCTGCCCCACGCGATGCACAGGAGTGTCGAACCAGCAAGTATCGACATACAGGTTGTTTATTTTCACCGGATTGAGCGACATCAGCACCGCATTTACATTTTCAGACAACTCAGCCTCAACATCCTCGAACATATATTTCTGCATATCGGAAATTATGTACAACGAAGCATTTTTGCCATTCTTTGCCAAAGCATTTGTCTTTACAATCAAGTCGTTAATTTTCATTGAGTTGGCAGTAATCGAGCAGTCATCGATACTTGTTATGAGGTCGCGGTTGAGAGTTGCACGGAAATCGGAATAAAAGTCGTTGGAAATGAATATGTAGTTCATCGACGGGTCGCTTGCATACACCAAGTCCTTTGCTATCTGCTTGGCCTGATCGAACACCTTGCCCTTCGCGGCATCGGCATCCATACTGAACGAATTGTCGATGTAAATTATCGACAGGTCAGAAGGCTCGTCGTTTGACTTTTCGTTGTTGGGAATGAATGGTCCAGCGAACACGAACACCAGCATTGCAATCGTCAGCATTCGGGCAATAAGGATGAGGATTTGCTTCAACTTGGTCTTTGTGCGCGTTTCCTTTTTAACATCCTCGATGAATGCAGTATTGCTGAAATATACGACCTTAGGCTTGCGAAAGTTTATCAGGTGGATTATCACCGGAATAGCCATCGCAAACAAAGCCCAGAGGAAAGATGGATTAAGAAATGACATTTACGATTTACGATTTTAGATTGACGATTGTTTTTTCGCCGGCTGAGCTTGTCGAAGCCAAGAATTTACGGCAACCTTCACTTCGACCTTCGACTCCGCTTTGGGAGCGAAGCTCAGCGTGGCTATTTATTAATTATCAGGTTCTCGATTCCACAACTATCATTGAACGTACTGATGTCAACGCCACCGTCAATACCATCAATGTGACCGACATACGAATCGGTCTGCCAAAGGATGTATTTGCTTGTGCTTGGAATTGTCGGGTTCGTCATCCAGAACATATAGTCGGAAAAATCTTTTTTCAGTCGCTTATGATAAACACCTACAGAACAACATATTATAGGTCTTACACCGCAATATTCCTCAACCTTGTCCAAAAACGACTTCAGTGCAGCCGAAAATTCCTCCTTCGACGACCTCTTGAATTCGCATTCGGCGAAAACCACAGGCACAAGGTCTTGGTCATCAACCTTGACGGTCTTCTTGAAGTTCTTGAACTGGTCTTCCGGCTTTGATGTCATCCTGAAATAATGGATAGCACCGACCTTCAACCCTGCCTTGCGAGCAGCCTTCTGCGACTTCTTGTACTTAGAGTCCTGCACCGAAGCACCGTCGGTTGCCTTCAAATATACAAACCGCACCAACGAATCCTGAGCAACCTTGTCCCAATCTTTTACATTATTTTCGTGTGACAACACAATACCATCGTAAATAGTCGAGTCGCCCATATAGTTAGGTTCTTCTTCCCTAATTTCAGCATACGATTTCGTCTCAGTAGAGTTTCCTTCCTTAGAACCTCCGCACGAAACGCCGAAAACAGCAAGGCAAATTGCCATAAATACCAATACTTTCTTCATCACAATAATTTTTGTGCAAAGATAAGGCAAAGATATGGATATGACAAAAGGAGTATTCATAAACTAATTAAAACAAAAATATCATTGTTGTCCGCTAAATCCACTTACCGTCATTCCGGAAAGCTGAACGAACAGCATAAGGAACGTTGCTCGAGAGTTCGCTTATCCGGAATCTGCTTAGTAATAATTATGTTAGCAGATTACGGACAGCAGTCTTCACAACGCTCCCCATTCTGTATCGCGTGTTACGACTAGCTTCCGAAATGAATAGCCCTACATCTAAATATTTATATAAATAAATGATAATAACGAATTTACAATGTTAGTACGATTTTTTAGCAGACAACAATACAAAAATATAATGGCGCAGACTAATAAAAGCCTACGCCAACAAGAAATTGAAAAAAATCTTTGATAATATCAAAATGCCCTTATCGCACGGACATTAATAGCCTTTGTTTTATCCTCTTCGTCATTGTCGCCAAATGTTGACACCCAATAGGCTTCTTTCTTGTTCTTTTCATTGCTTGTCCAATATTTCCCATCGTTTAAAACCATACCACCTGCTTTTGACAAAGCCTGACTTATTGGACCTTGCCTCCCCATTTTCTTATTTGCTACAATCAATAATTTCCAAAGTTCGCCTGCACTTGGTAGATACCAACCATTTCCATGTTGCACACACCATCCTGCCGCTGGCGCAGCCCCAACACCTAATTCTCCAACGATTGATTCGCAGTAACCTTTACCTATCCCACATGTAAATGCCAAATTACAATCTTCTTCATTAAATAACATACTTACATCATGACAATTGGCATTTTTAGTTTGGTTTTCCCATTGTATTATGGTTTCATCAAGCGACACCGCCAACCCTTGTCCATTTTGATTTAAGAAAAAAATTATGCCATAGGTACCGTCATCAAAATTTTTAAGACTCCCCACTTGGTCTTGTACAGGAACATTGCCATTAGGTGTAATGGGATTAATTTTATTCGTTTGTTGGATAGCAGACGGCTCTGACTTTGGCTTAGATACTACTTGTTGTTCAGGTTGCTTGACAGGAGCATTAGATTGTGGCATACTACCGCCTAATTGTGAACCATAGTTTGTTCCAAACAACTTATTGGCTAACATTTCACAACCATGCTGTACGTCAGATGCTGTTATTCCCATAAGTACATTGTCTGTCATCTCCGTTCTTGCACTTTCTACATTCAGAATCTTAGCAGTAATAAACATATTCTGATCATCAACTTTAACGGCTTCTGCAACAAGTATATAAGCTGCCCCAGTCATTTCTCCCAATTTCCGAATCTGGTCTTCGCTTACCATTCCTGTCCTTTGAAACGACTGCTCGCCAACAATAGCATCAATATCTGTACGGTCGTATGCTTCGTACCCAGGTGTATTTGTAATGGCTTTTGATAGGTTACTTCGTAACATCAACTTTTGTGCATATCCAATATTCCCTTCTTTGTCAATAGTTTCAAGAATAGCAACACGCTTTACTTGTGCAGAAACAAGTGTACTAATTATAAATAATATTGAAAAAAACAAAAGCCGTTTCACCTTTTCTCCCTATTACTTTTTAAAAATTTAACGCAAGACCGAAACCATTTCCTGTTACCTGGAAATTCAACGACATCTCCCTATCACATTGATTAAACGAATTACAAGACTTTATCTTATATTTCTTTGATTTACTGAAAAACGCTCCAGATGTCCCCATCAAAACGGCACCTGCCCCCATCATGGATGCACCGCCCACCACTGATGTAAACAATAATTCAACTACACCAGTTACGAACAAACCACCTCCTACACCGAGCATTGTAATTCCAGTAGTTCTAAAAGTATCACCTTTCTTGAAATCGGGATATGCCATTGCACATTCACTTTGAATCATAGCCTTAGCTTCCGTCTTATTAATTTCACGACCACCATATGAATACTTATTATGTCCCAAATATGAGAGATAAGAATTTTGACTTTGGTAGCCATAGTTTTGAGCATAAGAATTTAGTGAAAATACCATTGTTACAATTAATAACAAAACATTTAAAGGGAAAAAAATCTTCATAGTAATAATTATTATAGTTATTTAATATACAATCTATTAGAAAGCCCGTATTGCTCTGACATAAAGAGTTTCAATCTTATCTTCAGAAGACATTCGTCCTGATAAAGAGACATTTATAGCTTCATCATCATCATTTTCGGAACTGCTCCAATACCATTCATCAGCCAGCCCCCTGCCATTATTACTTTGCAAAGCAATACTTATCAATCCATTGGTTTGCTTTTCAATGGAAAACAAATACGCAAGTTCACCAGAACTTGGCAGATACCAGCCCTCGCCATGCCTTGTACACCATTCTGCAGCAGTTGCCATAGAGCCTAATTGTGAAATAAGAGCAGTAGTATATTGCATTCCTAAACCAATCCTACACATATTTTCCCCATCAGTATCGGGAATTTGTGCTATGTTTTGACAATCCTTGTTCTTTCTTGCGTTTTGCCATTGTGCTGTCGTCATATCCAATGACACTGCTAATCCTGTTCCATCCGCATTTTTCATAAAGATGATACCTTTGGTATTATCTGGGAAAGCAACTACAGTACCTATTTCATTTGAAACATTGTTACTAGGTATTGACATTTGCGATACTACTTGTTGGTTTTGATTTCCGAAATTGCTTGTAACAGTTTGATTTGATGCAGATTTAGACACATTAATCCCTAACAATTTATTTGCAAGACTTTCGCAACCATTTTGAATGTCGCTAGGCGTAGTACTCATAAGGACATTGTCAGAAATTTCGGTTTTTGCAGTCTCAACATTAAGAATTTTTGCAGTGATAAACATATTGTTATCATCTACCTTTGCCGCTTCTGCAACAAGTATATATTGCGCACCTGTCATTTCGCCAAGCCTTTTAATCTGGTCTTCACTTACCATACCAGTACGTTGGAAGTTTTGTTCACCCATGATGGCATCCATATCGGTACGGTCGTATGCTTCGTATCCAGGTGCTTTTGCAATTGCTTTTGCGAGATTGCTACGCAACATAAGTTTGTGTACATACGAAATAGTTCCCGACTTGTCAACTGTTTCCAAAATTGCAATCTTCTTGACTTGTGCCGACAAAGCTACAGGTATTACCAAAAACAGAATTATAATAAAATGTTTCATACTAATGATTTGTTACTGGGATATTACTTCTTTTATTGTTTTAGATAAGTTCTTTACAACGTCTTTGTACGCAGAACGAGCAGCTTCGGCATAATTCAGCGTATGAGTACCTTTTTGATGTATCTCATCTTCATATATACGTTGCGAGGTTGTCTGCTTATCTATGCCCACCCCAACATCAACGTATGAGGTGAATGCTTTTACTCCGCCATAATCCAAACAATTATAGTCCCTTGTATTAGCATTAATATAAACAGACCAGTCTGCTATTGAGGAATCCTGAACGAATTCACACCCCACATCCGACAAGCCAGCTTGCAATTCTTTCTGTAACGTAGGGAAAGGCTTATCGCCCAATACCGCCGTACAACTAATAAAAAGTTTCAAACCATGCTGAAGCGATGCGCATATATTCAGTAGTTTCTGCTGCAATGAATGCATTTCGTCAAGCTGTAGCGATTCCGTATCATCGTCGATAGAAAGCAGAAGTTTTTGCGATTGCTCCACTTCTGCGAATAAGGGCAGTGCATTCTGTGCGGCTTCACGCGCTTTCACTTTCTGCTCCGCTTCCACCATTTGGCTCACATTGTCAATTGCCATTTCAATCTTTGTCAATGTCACCGTAATTTGCTTTTCTGTCTTCTTAATCAATTCTTTTCGCGACACGTAAGCAAATGCACCTATATCTTTTGTCTTCGGATCTTGCCATGCATCAATTTTCAGACCTGCCACTTCCAATTCAACACTTATATGTGTTTTTGACTCAAACACTTCAGTAATACGTTCATCAAACTGGGTGGTTGAGTGCAATAATTCGCTGCGACTACTATTAGACATTTGCTTTTCTATATTCATGCGTATGCTTGACACAGCCTCAACACGAGCCTCATCTTTTAGCCTTGAGTATGCATTATCAATAGATTCGCAAGGCTTCTGTTCGCCAGTCACAAAACCTATATACCATTCGCCTTTCGGATAATGGAATTGACGACTTGCTGGCTCCCACCAATCCGGCGGAATCTGAGAAAATGCAAATAAAGGTTGCGACAATAGAATTATTAGCAGAATCCTTTTCCACATACTACGATGCTTTGCACTAATTATTCAATAGGATTACCTTCTTCGATAAACTTTGAAACAGTTTCTGCGTATTTTTGAGCAACAGCAGACTCTTTCATTGCATTCTGGAAAGCACGGATACGCGCCTTTGATGCAGCGGTTTCATCAACTATAAAATAAGTCTCGAATTCGTAAACATCCTTACCATTGACCTTGGTCGGGCGATATATACTGAATGAAGATGTTAGTTCTCCTTGTATCTGTGTCTGTACATTGTTTTCGTATGCAGCATAAAAATGTTCAAATTCCTCAAGTTCTTCAGTCGAAACTATAGACCCCATGTCTTCAGTAATACGTCCCTTGATATTGCTGCCACATTTTTGTGCGTATGAGGCACATGCACTCATCAATAGCTTGTCTTTTCCAATATTCTTATTGCCAGATACTGCGGTACCATAGACTTCCGTAATACCATCTTCATTAAGTTTTTCGTAATGCTTTAACAACGCTACATCCAATGTGCGTGATGTTCCAAATACAGTCCAGCCTTCTTTTGTGTATTTCTTTACCTTTTCCTTATATTCTTTTTCCAAGGCTTTTTTCATTGCTTTGGTCTGAGCGTTTGCTGTTCCTAATGCACATGATAAGAGCAATGATAAAATAACAAAAATGCGTAATACCTTATTCATATATTATCTGCCAGTTATATCCCATCGGCCCGTCGGTTTTTAATGTTTATTAAAAATAATTTTGCCCACAAAAATACAATCAGCATATTCTTAAACTCGCTATTTAGTGCAACACAATAGTTGCATAATAGCAACAATTTTGTTACATAATATCTTCACATTTCATACTATCCGAATACAATGCGAAGAAATCATGATTCAATGCTCTTGAAATTTTTAGAAGCATATAAGTGTCAATGCTATAGCTTTCGAAAATACGATAACATGCCATGCGACTTGTACCAAGCTTACGCGCAAACCAAGCGACACTGCGTTCCTGCCTTTTCAACTCTTCGCGAATCGCCATACCTATATTTATATTATTATTTTCTGCCATCGTTTTCTTTGCAAACGCTTCTTGAACCGACAGCAAAAAAAGACGTGAACCGTTTCGTTTGCTGCCTATATCCAACATCGGGCTCTGGTAAACCTTCATAACCTATAAGCAAGGAAACAATTCACGCCAAGGCGCGAATTAACCGTATGCTCAAACCCGTTATTTTTGAAATTTACCAGATTTCGATGTTGTGGGGTCGAGAGCGTAAAACTCGGATTAATAATATGTTTTCTAATTTATCACTTCATTATCTTGCCATTATAAATCTTCATTACACTACAAAAATAGTGCTTTTTATTAACACAACAAAAAAGCGGAAGAGTTTCCCCTTCCGCCATCTATAAAACAATAATATTTACCTTTGCTTATTTCTTTGCAAATTCGTAGCCTGCGCGTATTGCAGCGAGGTTCGAATTTACAACAGCCTCACCCTTGCGTCCGAAGATGCGCTGGATTGAAGCCTCAAGTTCAGCCAAGTCGATTCCGAGGAACGGAACTGTTGCACCAAGCAGAACCATATTCGAACGAGCATTTACCTTCTTTGCCATGTCGTTAGCATTGAAAGCAACGGTATTCTTTACCTTGTTCAATTCTGCCATAACCTTTTCCATATCAGGATAGTTCTTGATATTTACAAAAGGCTCCGAGTTGGTGATAATGCAACCGTCGGCAGCGAGGAACGGCAAGTAGCGCAATGCTTCCATAGGTTCGCTCGAAAGGATGATGTCTGCCTGTCCTTCGGGAATAACGTCAGCATAAATAGGCTTGTCGGAAATACGCAAGTGCGAGAAAACCGAACCGCCACGCTGCGACATACCGTGGATTTCAGACTGCTTCAAGTACAAATTTCTGTTGAGTGCTGCATCAGAGATGATTTTGGCTACCGATACGATACCGTCACCACCTACACCGCACAATATTATATCTTTCTTCATGATAATTTCTCCTATTATTAAAAGGTTATTTTTTTTCGCCTATGTGCTTCTTGAGTTCTACGATACAAGTTCTGCGCGGAATGATTACCGGCCGTTGTAGTTGATTTCTTCTTCGAGAATCTTTACAAACTCGTCGTGGTTCTTTGGCAGCGGAACAATTTCGCGGATATGTTCCGGCTCAACGCCGAGACCTATACATATCTGTGCAATCTTGCAGTGTGCCGACGAAGGCTGACCACCAGTCATAGCGGTGATGTCGTTGTCGAGAATCATGATGACAACGTTTGCCTTTTCGTTTACACAGTCCAAAAGACCAGTCATACCGCTGTGACCGAAAGTACCGTCACCTATTACAGCAACCGACGGGAAGATACCTGCCTCTGCAGCACCCTTAGCCATTGTAATTGACGCACCCATACAAACGGTAGTATCGATAGCCTTCATGTTGAAGCCCAAGGTATAGCAACCTATGTCGCCGAATACCTTACCATGGTACTTAGCCATAACATCGTTCAATGCAGTGTAACTGTCAACGTGAGGACAACCCTGGCACAATGCTGGCGGACGGTTGGTTACAACTTCGGGAACTGGCATACCCTTTGCAGGAGCGAGTTTCAGAGCGGCTGCTATCTTTTCGGCATTCATTTCGCCGTCGCGACGGATGGTTTCGTCCAAGCGACCCATAACCTTCTTGCCCTTGCCGAGGAATCCCTTGATGTGTTCCTCGATGAACGGCTGACCGTCTTCGAGAACAAGGATTTCGTCGCACTCGTCGTACAACTTGCTGAGCATATTGTATGGCAACGGATACTGTGTAATCTTTACAACCGGATACGGGCATTTGCCGTCCTTGAAGTTTTCCATCAAGTAGTTGTAAGCGATACCGCTGGTAATGATACCGAGTTTCTTGTTTTCGCCTTCGAAATACTTGTTGTAACCCGATTCTTCCGACGACTTTGTGAACAACGGCTGCTTGTCGATAAGATTTCTGTACAAGCGCTTTGCATTTGCCGGCAACAAAACGAACGAACTAGCATCAGCTGGTTCTGTCAACGGGTTCTGTGGCAACGGATTGCGGCGTTCAACACCTGCACGGCTGTGAGCCAGACGGGTTGGGATTCTGTAGAGAACAGGAGTTCCGAGCTTTTCGGAAAGTTCGTAGCCGAAGAAAACCATATCGTAGGCTTCCTGCTGGTTCGATGGTTCGAGCATTGGAATCATAGCCCAATGTCCGTAGAAACGGCTGTCCTGCTCGTCCTGAGACGAGTACATGCTAGGATCATCGGCAACAACTACGAGTACGCCCTTAGTACCGATGATTGCTGCATTCATGAACGGGTCACCACAAACATTAAGACCAACGTGCTTCATACAGGTCATAGCACGCTTGCCAGCGTAAGCAACACCAATAGATGCTTCGAGAGCTGTCTTTTCGTTTGCACACCAGTTGGCGATAACACCTTTTTCCTTTGCTTCCTTCGATTTGATTACATATTCGGTAATCTGAGTTGACGGAGTTCCGGGATAGCTGTTGATTGCGCTTCCGCCTGCATCTATAAATGCCTGAGCTATCGCCTCGTCTCCTAACAATAATAACTTCTGCATATTTCTAATTTTATTTTACAATTTTAAGTCCACGAAGATACAAATTTTTCGAGAGTTGCAAAAATGTTTCAAAGCATATTTTAAGTTTATTTATTCACGATTGAAAACATTGCATAACATCATACTAATCAACGACATGCACACACAAGCTATATCTTTTGTTAAAAAGCACTATCGTTTATCAAAGTTTTTACCAAGACAAAAACGGGCAATGACTTGTTTGATATTAAGAAAACATTGTCTTTGGGGTGAATAAAAAATCAGACAATTTAAATACAAGACAATTATATCGCCATATCCTTCAACACTTTCACAAGCACATTCTTAACTTCTATCGCTTCTTTCAAATCAGAATACTTACCCTGCTTTGCAAAATATCTCCATCTGTGGTAAAACTTTACAAACCAATGTCTTAACAAGATAAAAGGTTTTGGCAAAACATACAGCACCGCCAAGAATATCAGCGAACACCACCACGGCCACGGAATTAAAAACGAAAGTCCGAACAACAACAGATTCCACAGTGGGAAAGTTACAATCGAACTTATAGCATAACGGAAAGAAGCCGTCATACGCTTGTCTTTCAGACTCTTAATTGCCATATCAGACAACTTGTAGGGGACAATGCAAAGAAGCCACAAAACAACAAAAACAGGCATTACGACCACAGCAAGCAATGTGCGCATTAGAATCTCACCAAAGCCTATCTTCTTACCTATAAGCCAGTTGCGCATATTTAGTTTTGACATTAAATCCGAATAATGCCTTGCTTTTTCCATCAAGGAAGAGAATCTTTCCGGCGATTCTTCTTTCATCTTGTGCAACGAATCTATCATTTTCTGGTCACAAGCAAGACGTTCCGACATTTTAGGCTTCTTACGTCCGAACTTTAAATCCTGATTCACAATGCGCAAGAAATCAATCTGTGCGTTATTTTCCTTGTCGGCAATGTCGAGCATAAGCGGACGGACATGTTCCTGCGCCTTCAGAGCAAGTTGACGATAGGCAGCCTCGGGATGTTCGCGGTAAAGGTCAATCAGTTCGCCAAACTCAAAAGGCTTACCTATATTATATAGCACATCGTGTCCCGCGCTGAAGAAATTTTCGTAGTAGTTGGCAGTCGGCACAATTTTCAGATGAAGATTGAAATCAGACAGTTCCTCTGCCCTGAAAGCAATGCGAGCAAAACCTTTCTTGAAACCGCCCATAGTCTTGTCGTACTGCAAGGCCGCTTCGGGAAAAAGTCCCACGACCTTACCATCTTTCAAAATGTTGGCGGCAAGTTCAAAAATCTTGTCGTTTTCGCCCAAGTTTTCTTTTCCTGTATCGCGCACACGGAAAGCAGGAAGCACCCTCGCCCATTTCAGCATCTTTGCCACCTTGTCCTTCTTGAAAATATCACCTCGTGCAATGAAAACCATCCTATGCTTCGGCACACCAAACACTGGCAAAATGGCATCCATAAGTCCGTTCTGATGGTTGCAAATAATCAGAAACGGCTCATCGGGAATATTTTCTATTCCCTTGACTTCAAAATTACGGAAAAACCAGCCGTATGTCTTTAACCTAACCAACGGATAGCACAATTCATACGACAAACTTCGCTTTTCTATATTGGTAAAATCAATCATCAGTCTTCAATTTCAGTTTTATTCAAAAACAAGCACGAATCGCCATAACTCAAGAATCTAAAATTATTCTCCAGTGCATATTTGTAAACTTCGCGCCACTCCTCGCCGATAAATGCCGACAACAAAAGCAAAAGCGTCGATTTCGGCTGATGGAAATTCGTAATTAGCCTGTCGGTAATGCGGAACCTGAATCCAGGCACTATCATTATCTGAGTGGCGCACCTTATAAAATCAATGCCTTTCGCAGTCATCCACGACAAAAGATTCTCAAGAATCTCGCGTGCATCGTACTTTTCCTTGTACTCATACGCCTCCCACTGCGAAACGTGAAATTCCTCCGCATCAACATCTTTATTTTCAAAAACTTGCACTCCAACGCAGAACAAACTTTCAACTGTACGTACCGTTGTTGTCCCTGTAATTGTAATATTGCCAAGATATTGCACGATTTTTTCTATCGTGGTGCGCTTAACAACGAAATGTTCGGTATGCATTTCGTGCTCGGCAGCATTGTCGGTTTTCACAGGCTGGAAAGTTCCTGCGCCAACGTGAAGGGTGACGGCATC
>CAJOEG010000060.1:17683-23150 GCA_905233405.1 uncultured Bacteroidales bacterium
ACCAGCCGTCGGAGCTGCCACCGAACCTTGATAATGACTGTAAACAGTCTGGTAACGCACCTTGTCAATGTCCTCGCTGCTACGGTTCAGATATGGCGGAATTGGAATATTGCCGGCTACCTCAATTATCTGCGAAAAGCAAATTTCGGGACTGCCCCACTCAAACAGAATTTCGAACGAGTTGCCAATCTCACGCACACGGGTAATATATAGGTCAAGATTTTTGCCGTCAACGATGATGCTCTTTTTCAAGCGACCGTCCTTCCACTTCTTGCTGTTACCCACCAAGCATTTCCACGAGCAACGACCATTCTGCGCAAACGCCTGCGCGTAGTCGCTTGGCGAAATCGGGTCGAGACAGAAAACTTCAATCCGCGCACCAGTCTCCTTCTCAAAAATCATACGCGCATTTATAACCTTGGTGTCGTTGAACAGCAAAAGGCTTCCTGCTGGCAGATGCGTGCTTATATTGCGGAACCTGTCCTCCTCTATCTTTTTACCATCGAAAACAAGCAGTTTCGACATATCACGCTCGGCAAGTGGATATTTTGCGATTTTCTCATCGGGCAGGTCGTAATTATAGTCGTTTATGTTAATGTTACGAATCACTTTTTTATTAAATTTGCGCAAAAATAATAATTCTTATGGATTTAATCAGTATTGGCGATAAAGTTAGGTTCCTAAACGATGTCGGTGGCGGAACAGTTGTAAAGATTCTGCCTAAAAATCAAGTGATTGTAAAGGACGAAAACGACTTTGAATATCCAGTCCGAATGTCGGAGATAGTAGTGGTGGAAAAAGCCAAGGACAATTACAACAAGCAGTTCAAGGAATTCGCAAGCAACGTTGTCGAGAACATAAAGGACAACATAAAGAAGGTTGAAGGCACGCTAATTCCGAAACCTAAAATCGAAATCAAGAAGGACCAGAAGACAGAATTTATGTTCGCCTTCATCCGCAACTATGACGACAAGTTCGACGGCTTCGACTGCTACCTTGTGAACGACTCTAACTACTTCGTTTTCTACCACATAGTGCTTCGCGGTGAAAACGGTTTCGAGAAAATTGACACCGAAACGCTTGAGCCAAACACAAAAATACTTGTCGGACAACTCACTCGCGAACAAATCAACAACTCGAAGGAAATCATTATCCAAAGCATACTGTACGACAATCCAAAGTGTACCTACCACGAAATGCTTGAGCGTAAAATCAAAATCACGCCCATCAAGTTTTTCCAGGAACACACCTTTGTAGAAAATGAATTCTTCGATGAAAATGCTTACATCTTCGAACTTCTGAAAGAAGACCTCGGACTTGGCAACTCCATCCGGACACAAAAGGAATTCGAGGAGCAGATGGCACGCAAGGACGAAGCCGACGAGGACAATTCGCAACGCTACCACAAGCGCAAGCAACCCGAAACCATTGAAGTTGACTTGCATATCAACAAACTGATTGACAGCGTTATCGGCCTTTCAAATGCGGAAATCCTCGACATCCAAATGAAGACTTTCCACAAGACAATGACTGATGCGATAATGAACAAGGCGGGCAAGGTTATCCTTATCCACGGCATCGGCAACGGAACACTGAAAAGCACTATCCGCGAATCGCTTGAAAAACAATATAAACTGCCATACGAGGACGCTTCGTTCAGAGAATATGGATTCGGTGCAACAATGGTGATGATTAGTTGATAATTATCCGCACCCTAAGCGTAGTCAAAGGGTCGGCTATAATAAACAATGAATAAATAATTATGGAAGTCGCTTTGCGAGAAATTAAACAAATTGAAACAAATCTTACAATTTATTTGTTCGATTTGAAAAGAATTTGGACTATTTCTGTCCGCAGGGCACTAAAAAACAACGAACAATTTATAATGTATAATTGATAATCTGTGGCGACTACAAATTATCAAATTTTTAAATTTTCAAATCATCAAATCCGAAACAATGAACATAGAACAAACCTTAACTCAAAGATACACCGAATTTTACAAGACCGCTCCACAAAAGGTCGAAGCAATAACAAAGGCAGGCTCGAACCGCAGTTACTACCGATTCTACGGTGAAAACGGAACAGTGCTTGGCGTTTACAGCAATAACATACCCGAGACAAAGACATTCCTGTACTACAGCGTAATTTTCAGCAATCTGAACCTGAATACGCCAAAGATTTATCACGTCAGCGAGGACACGTTGACTTACTTTATCGAGGACTTTGGCGACGACCTTTTGCTGAAAGTCGTTGAAAAAGAATACAAGCAGTACGGCAGATTTACCGAACGGCTCGATGACCTTTACCGCAAGAGCATCAGCGCATTGGCAAAACTGCAGATTGCAGCAGGCAAAGCCATCGACTTCAACCTCGCCTACTCCATCTCGGAATTCAACAGCCAGAGCATACTGTTCGACCTCAACTACTTCAAGTACTACTTCCTGAATCTCCATACGACGAAAAACTTCTGCAAGACGACTTTGACGCACTTGCCCAATACCTTGCCGAAAACGGAACCAAGTCGTTTATGTTCCGCGATTTTCAGGCACGAAACATACTCGTAAAAGACGAACAGGTTTACTTCATTGACTATCAAGGCGGTCGCAAAGGTGCAATACAGTACGATATGGCTTCGTTGCTGTGGCAGGCAAAAGCAAAAATTCCAAACGACAAGAAACTTGAACTGCTAAACTTCTACATTGACGAAATCTCAAAAAGTAGCGAAATCGACAGAGATAACTTTGAAAAAGAATTTTGGTACTATTTGTATATCAGAATTTTGCAAACGCTTGGTGCATACGGAAATCGAGGACTGATTGAAAAGAAACGTCACTTCATCGAAAGCATACCGTTTGCAATTGAAAACCTAAAGGAACTGCACGAAACACATCCGATACTTAGCAACTACAAGGAACTTGACCGCGTAATTTCGGAAGTTGTGAAATGCAAGCAAAAGTTTGAGCCAGTAAAATACGACCAACTGACAATCAACGTGATGAGTTTCGGATACAAGAACGGAACGGCTGCGGCATCGGAGTTCAGCGATGTTGTTCCGCAGCACAACCCCGGACGCTACGAAGAATACAAGAAGTTGACAGGACGCGACAAGCCTGTAATTGATTTCTTCAAGGAACATGGCGATATTGATGTTTTCATTGAGAACATAAAGGCCGTAATCTCGCCAACCATAGAAACTTATATCCGCCGTGGTTTCACAAGCCTGATGATTTGCTTCGGATGCACAGGCGGACAGCACCGCAGCGTGTATTCAGCAGAACACATTGCACAATACATTCACGAAAAGTACGGTGTAAAGGTAATTCTGAAGCATAGGGAATTGGGTATAGAGGAAGAACTATAGAATTATCACATAATCACTTATGTGGGACTGCGGAAAGAGTTGGTGGAGATTTATGTTGACAATACAAAAAACGGAATCTCTTGAAGACGGATTTCGTTTTTTACTCATCGCTGAAAGCGATACCTTGATTGCCGCCTTGGCTGATGAGCGTTAAGAAAATCGGTGGAATGGAGCGTAAAAAGTCAGTCTGTTTGATGTCGAAGTGAAACGCAGACAAGTTTCTGACTTTTAGCGTAGTGTAGCCGATTTTTAGCGAAGCAGACTCAGCGGACACACTTTTTTTGTTTACTGTTTTTGGTGACAAAAAAAGTAAATGCCCCCCGGCACGAGCGTCTACCCCCAAAAAATCCCAACAAATAGCGATTGCACACATTATTTTTCCACAATACTTTTGCGGCGTAAATTGGAATTGTAATGAAACTATCGGAACTGCACAATGGAGAATCGGCCGTAATCGTCAAGGTTTCGGGACACGGCGGATTCAGGAAAAGGATAATGGAGATGGGATTTGTGCGTGGTCGCAAGGTTACATCAGTAATAGATGCTCCGCTCAACGACCCGATAAAATACACCATAATGGGCTACGATGTGCTTTTGCGCCGCAGCGAAGCTAAACTTATTGAGGTACTTCCCGAAGAAGAAGCAAACGCAATGCTCTCCGCCGAGGAGAAGATGCAAAGGCACCGAACTTCTTCGCCTGCACCGACTGCGACTCCTGCGGTCTGTCGTGCAACTACAAACGCAACAAGACCACACAGCGTAACATCATAAACATTGCCTTCGTCGGCAATCCAAACAGCGGAAAAACTTCGTTGTTCAACGCTCTGTCGGGCGGACACGAACACGTTGGCAACTATAGCGGAGTCACCGTGGATGTAAAGACAGGTCACTTCAACTACAAGGGCTACCACTTCAATATTACCGATCTGCCGGGAACCTACTCGTTGTCGGCTTACTCGCCCGAAGAAGTTTTTGTCCGTCGCAATCTGCTCGAATCTATGCCCGATGTGATTGTCAACGTTGTCGTAGCATCGAACCTCGAACGCAACCTCTACCTCACGACCGAACTAATCGACCTTAGTCAGCGCGTAGTTGTTGCTCTCAACATGTACGACGAACTCGATGCCACAGGAGCGAAACTCGACTACGAAAACCTCGGCTCGATGATTGGTATCCCGATGGTGCCAACCGTAGCAAAGACAGGCAAAGGTCTCGACAAACTGCTCGACACAATCATAGAAATGTTCGAGGGAGCCAACAAGTCGGCTCGCCATGTACATATTAATTATGGTACGGTTCTCGAACCCGAAATTTCACAGCTCGCCGACATTCTCCACGAAAGCGAAGATTTTCCGCAGCAGTTTCCTGCCCGCTATTGGGCAATAAAGATGATTGAGAACGACAAGGAAGTCCACAATCTACTGAAAGACAGTAAGTCGTACGAAAAACTGAAGAAACAGGCTGAAATTTCGTCGGAGAAAATCATCAAGCAACTAGAGATTGATGCCGAAACAGCCATCAGCGATGCAAAGTATGGTTTCATCTCGGGCGCACTGCACGAAACTTTTACCGAAGGCAAAAAGGAAGCCAACAAGCGCACCCGCAAACTCGACAAACTGATTGTAAATAAATGGCTTGGTTTTCCTCTGTTTATACTGCTTATGTGGCTGATGTTCAGCGTAACATTCTGGCTCGGCGCATATCCGCAGGACTGGATTGCAGCAGGATTTGACGCCTTAGGCAACCTGTTCAACGGAATTATTCCAGAAGGTGCTTGGCGCTCATTGGTAGTCGATGGAATAATCGGTGGCGTGGGCGCTGTTGCAGAATTTCTGCCAAACATAATACTGCTCTATATGTTCATCTCGCTGATGGAAGACTCGGGTTACATGTCGCGAGCCGCCTTCCTAATGGACAAGATGATGCATGGAATGGGGCTTCATGGCAAATCGTTCATACCTATGATTATGGGCTTCGGTTGCAACGTCCCTGCAATAATGGCAACACGCTCGATTGAAAGTAAGAGCAGCCGACTGATAACAATACTTGTAGTACCATTTATGTCGTGTAGCGCTCGTCTGCCTATATACTTGCTTCTGGCAG
>CAJOEG010000060.1:23225-24129 GCA_905233405.1 uncultured Bacteroidales bacterium
TCAAGCAGGACGAGACCCCGTTTGTAATGGAACTCCCGCCCTACCGCTGGCCAACTTTGCGCGCAACGCTGAAACACATCTGGGAAAAATGCTACCAGTACATAAAGAAAATTGGAACAGTAATCCTTTTGGCATCAGTAATCATCTGGGTATTAAGTTACTATCCTCATACTGACATTTCGGAGACCGAACTTGCACAAACCGAAGAAATTACGGAAGCCGAAGCCAACGAAATACAATACGAAAACTCCTGCCTCGGCATGATTGGCAAGTTCGTTGCGCCAGTGATGTCGCCAATGGGCTTCGACTGGAAGATAAGCGTAGCTGTCCTGTCGAGCATACCAGCAAAGGAAATCGTTGTAAGTACCCTTGGCGTACTTTATGCCAGCGACGAGGACGACCTTGGTGAAGCCTTGCAGAAATCGGGCGACCTTACAACCTCATCGGCATTGGCACTAATGGTGTTCATGTTGCTGTTCTTCCCTTGCATTGCCACAATTGGTGCAGTTGCAAGCGAGACTAAGAAGATAAAATGGGCATTTTTCTCGGTCTTCTACAACACGGCGGTCGCGTGGGTGCTGGCGTATGTCACCTACCTCATCGCCAACCTATTCTAAGTTCACTGATTTATAATAAGCCATAAACCAAAATCGGACAGCGTAAAAGTTGTCCGATTTTTCATGTCTTACAATCGAAAACCAAACTAAGAACATCAGAATGAATCAGCCTTCGCTCACGCCGAAAGGCATGTTCGTATCGGACAGTATTATTGTGGAGTTTATTGGATGATAAGAATTGAGCTAATATAACCTGAGTTCGAAATAAGGAATCAAAAGAGAGTCAACTGGTTATCATCATAGAAGTCAAGCGAGATAGAAGGTTTCTTTGGGAAGAAACAATAAGC
>CAJOEG010000061.1:0-7724 GCA_905233405.1 uncultured Bacteroidales bacterium
TAAACACCAAACTAGAGCCTTTGTTTTTTTAAAAACAAGCTCTCTCATTTTGTCGCCAACATAACAATCTGACACATAAGATTTTATATATAATGATTGGTACTTTAGCGAGCGACAAACATTTCTAATTAGAAACAGAAACATCCAATTTCATAATGTCATCGTATAGATTTTCGCTTCGTATTACTCCGTAATAACCAAGAAGTTCACCAACTGCAACTTCAACATCGACAGGAATATAATCCGATGTTTCTCCAAAATTATTCAAGAAGCGAATCATAAAGAAAACATCGAATCTTGCAAACATACGTTTCACAAAACTCCTGCGGTCGGAAGTATTACGACGACATTCGTCAACCAAAGTCCACAATTTCTGTTCTCCGACAAAGGCAACGATTTCATCTGGAATCTCGCAATTCTCATTATCAAAAAGTTCTGCAAAACTTGAATAAAACTTCCTCAAGAGCAAGAAAAGTCCGAAATTATAGACCTTGCAAGAGCCAGTATCAATAATTTTCTTCACAGAACGTCCCGTCCCGAAAGGCACACGCTCCGATACCGACGGCGCCGGAAAAACTATTGGCTTACTGATTGTTGCGACAGGCGATTGCTGTGCCAACTTCTGCAAGAAATAGAAGTCCTCCCCTGCCTGACGACGCGACATTCCACCCATTTTGGCGTATGCCTCAGCAGTAACAGCAAGACAAGAACCAATGGTATGCATACAGACAGGAATACCAGCAACTTTCTGTGCCAAACGGAAATACCGCAAATACATTTCATACTTACGGCAAGCAGAAATCTCCTGCTCGGAATACATTTTCTCATCGAAATTGTGTCGATACTGCAACGTGCAGGCATTTGGTTTGTCCTTCGAGCAATAGAACCTTGAGTATATTTCGATGAAATAATCCTCAGAAACCAAGCAGTCGGCATCAAGCGACACGATTACACCACGCGAATTTTCAACAGCCGCAAACCTCCACACCGCCTCGTCCATACCGATTTTGCGTGCATTTCCAACTCCGGCAATCTTGTGCGGCACACCTTCTATTATATATGGCAGCAAACTGAAATTTTGGTAAGAATCCTTTTTTTCGCAAAGCGTAGCATATATGCGTCTATTCTTCTCAACAATAGCCTCTTCGGTATTTTCGGCAGAATTAACAACGACGATTACCTCAACCGAACAAGACGGCACTTTTGCAGAATCAAGCGACTGCAAAGTCGTGAAAATGAACTCATCGTCGTAGCAAGGTATAACAACAATAATCCCCGTATCGCTACGGGGATTACCATCAAATATCTTTGGTGCTACAGAGTACCTTTCGGAATAAAACTCTGCAAAGTCCATCTTCTACTTTTTGTCGTTGTCGGACGATTCAACATCCGAAGCCAATATGCCACCGTAACGCTGATTTAGTTTTGCAACGACATCGGCGGTAATATTCATACCTGGCTGGGAATAAACAACCGTAACACCACCCATATTGCCAAGAATAATCTTGTAGCGACCTTCGGCATAGATGTTTACGAAATTAATTACTGAATCGTAAATCTCCTGATTCATTGCGCTTTGCTTTTCCAAAAGTTGGTTTGAAAGCGTTGTCTGCAAACTTTCAATAGCAGCCTGCTCCTTCTCAAGTTCGCTCTGCTGTGCCTGCTGGCTTGCTGCACTCAGGAACATTCCCGTGCGAGCCTTTTCCATATAGGCATTGTACATGCTTTCGAACTTTTTCATACGCGACTGGATAGTACCTTCGGCCTTCTTCTGTTCCATAGCAAGGTCTTCCTGCAACTTTATTGCATAGTTGTAGGTAAGCAGAAGAGTATCGAGGTCAATGTAAGCCACATCCGAAGGTTCTTCGCCTACAGGCTTGTCAAAAACAGTAGTTTCTACAGCTTTTTCTGGTTCAGCCTTCTTGCCACCCAATACTCCGGTCAACATAAGTATCAACAGCACTATTGCCGCCAAACTAAGAATCAAAGCGCAGATGCTGATGCAACTTCCACATTTGCACTTGCCTTTTTCTGTTGAACACGATTCAACAGGAGCATTTTCTTCTTCCTTGATTTCGTTATCGTTATTTATCGGAGTTTCAGCCGATTCTCCTTTTATTTCCCTTTCCAACTGAGCAATCTGCTCTGCAGGGCTAAGACCTGCAAATTCGTTGGTATTCTTTTCTTCGTTGTTAAATTCGTCCATTTCGTTCAAATTATAATTTCTTGCAAAGTTAAAGTTATTTTTGCTTTCAACACAGAAGAATTATGTTTTTAATGATTTTTTAATATTGAAGAAAACTGAAGACATAGCAACATTTTGCAATGCAGACCTCAAAATTACTACAACATTGTGGATTATCAAACAACATAGGAATAATATCATATATGAAATTATTGGCCTAAAACAAAAAAGTATTGTTCGGGTAAGAAACTACTATTTCTCTGAATATCACTAATTATGCTATTAACATAATGCTATAAGCATAATGTTGTTGACATAATAAAAAGTATTTCGGCAAGTTCGGTGCAGTCGGCAATCAAGCAACAGCAAGACAGCGACTGGATTACATATCGTGTTGCCGACAATGGCGACAAGTCCTATTTCCTTTCCGACCATTTCCTTATGCTTTGGATTAAGAAGAATTTCGGATGGGAATACCAATTTTAGGATTTGCTCCTTTATTAAATTTATTGCATAGTGATTTAAAAATAATTAAATTTATGTCATTATGAAATAAAATATCATTATATTTGCATCAAAAAAATATAAAGATATGACACAGGTTTCGATGACAGTCAGAATGGATATGCAGTTGAAGCAGAAATTCGATATGCTCTGCAGTCAATTTGGAATGAGTGCAAATACGGCTATGAATGTGTTTGCCAATGCAGTTGTACAGCAGCGACGAATACCTTTTGAGATTAAGGCTACGGAAGAAGAGGCTTTGGATGGACTTGCCGCTTTTTATGCTCTGCGTGCCGAAGCACAAAAAAATGGCTTATCTGATATGAGTTTGGATGAAATTAACGAGGAAATCAGAAAGTCCAGATTGGAAAGAAAATGATTTACGCGGTAATAGATACTAATGTCATTGTCTCTGCTTTGATAACCAATAATTTGAATTCGCCAACGTTCAAGGTTATTGAAGCGTTATTAAGTGGTAAGCTGACTGCCTTGTACAATGATGATATAATTGTTGAATACATAGATGTCCTTAGTCGTCCAAAATTTAAATTCTCAAAGAATCTTGTTGATTGTTACATAAATGCAATACTGAAAAATGGTATGGCTGCGGAACGTATTGCTTCATCTGATGTGATTCAAGATGCGGACGATGTTGTGTTTTATGAGGTCGCCCTTTCGAAGGAGGAAGCATATTTGGTGACAGGAAACATAAAGCATTTTCCTCATACGCCAAAGGTTGTAACTCCTGCCGAAATGATTGAAATAATCGAAAGTCACCATTAAACCTTAGGATTCAACGGTTCAATCCAAAATCGTACTTCGTAAATCGTACTTCGTAAATCGTAAATAAACTTTACCTTTGCGCAAAATTTCAGAATATGTTCCAGAAAATAATAAATGCCTGTGTAAAGTTGGTGCAGAAGCTTCTGCCAGAACCATTTATATTTGCGATAATACTAACCGTAGTCGCTTTTCTAATAGCAATGCCCGTCTGTCATCAGACTCCGCTTGAGGTTGTCGAGAACTGGGGCAACGGAGTGTGGTCGCTGTTGGCGTTTGCAATGCAGATGGCCTTGGTATTGGTGTGTGGATCCACTTTGGCATCGGCACCTCTCATCAAGCGTGGCATAAGCTGGTTGGCTTCGCTGCCGAAGAAACCTGTGGGTGCAATAGCATTGGTGACGGCAATCTCATCATTGGCATGCTGGCTCAACTGGGGCTTCGGACTCATTGTCGGTGTGATTTTCGCCAAGGAAATCGCCCGCAAATTGCAGGGTGTCGATTACCGCTTGCTGATTGCTTCGGCATACAGCGGATTCGTAGTTTGGCACGCAGGTCTGTCGGGGTCAATTCCTCTCACAATGGCTACCCAGGGTTCTGGTCTGAAGGAAGTTACTCGCGGCGCCCTCGAAAATCCTATTCCAATAACCGACACCGTGCTTAGTCCGTACAACATCGTGATTGTCGCGCTGATAATAGTTGCGCTTGTTGCGGTAAACTCGCTTATGCACCCGAAGGCAGAAAAGGTTGTGTCCATCAATCCCGACTTGTTAAAAGAAGATGAGCCAGCCAAGGTAGAAAAAGGGAAAACTCCAGCCGAAAAGATGGAGAACAGCCGCATTCTAAGTCTGATAATCGCAATTCTGGGCTTGACATACCTTGTCATAAAATTATTCTTCCGTGGCGGTTCGCTCGACCTCAATTCTGTGATAATGCTGTTCTTGTTCCTCGGCGTGATTCTACACAAGACACCGCTTGCATACGTCCATGCCTTCACCAAGTCGGCAACAGGTGCGGCAGGCATTCTGCTTCAGTTTCCGTTCTATGCGGGAATTATGGGCATAATCACTGGTGTTGGTGAATCGGGAATCTGCCTCGGCACCGTCATAAGTGATGCTTGCATATCGGTATCAACGCCAACGACTTATCCATTGCTAACCTTCCTTTGTGCTGCCGTGCTCAATATGTTTGTACCGTCGGGAGGCGGACACTGGGCTATTCAGGCTCCGATAATGTTCACAGCAGGTGCGAATCTTGCTGTTGATCCGGGGCTTACGGGAATGGCAATTTCGTGGGGCGATGCTTGGACCAACCTCATACAGCCGTTCTGGGCTATTCCTGCACTTGCCATAGCAAAACTCAACGCCAAGGACATAATGGGCTTCTGCATTATCGACCTTGTGGTGACGGGAATCATTATCTGTGGCGGACTGCTGGTATGGGCGTGGTAAGAAACTGAAAGAGAGCAACTCAAGAACTGATAGTTGAGAGTTGAAATTATAGAAAGATGTTATATGTATTTATAGACATGCAATTATCGGTTCGTTGAAACCTAAAATCCCATGCGCTTTTATATTACCTACTACTTATCCCTAAATACCAATACGATAGGCACGCCTGTGAGGTTAAAGTTTTCGCGGAGCTTGTTTTCCAAATAACGATTGTATGGTTCCTTGATGTACTGCGGTAGGTTTGCGAAGAAGGCAAAAACCGGTGTCGGCGTTGGCAACTGGGTTACATATTTTATCTTTATGTACTTGCCCTTGGTTGCTGGCGGTGGAAAACTTTCGATAGCATCGAGCATAACCTCGTTGAGTTTGCCAGTAGGGATGCGCTGGATGCGGTTTTCGTAAACCTGCATTGCGGTGCTTAGCACATCGCTGATACGCTGCTTGGTGAGTGCCGAGATGAAAAGAATTGGAATATCGTTGAACGGAGCAATCCTGTCCTGGATAAACTCGCGGTATTCCTTGAGCGTGTTGCTGTCCTTCTCGATAAGGTCCCACTTGTTTACAAGAATCACGATGCCCTTCTTGTTCTTGCGGATAAGGTTAAGGATATTCTGGTCCTGCGACTCCCAGCCCTGCTCTGCATCAATCATCAGCAGGCAGACATCGGAATTTTCGATGGCACGGATAGAGCGCATCACCGAGTAGAATTCCAAATCTTCGGAAACCTTGCTCTTACGACGCACGCCTGCCGTATCGACAAGCATAAAGTCGTAGCCGTACTTGTTGTAGCGGGTGTTGATGGAATCGCGGGTTGTGCCGGCAACATTGGTGACAATGTTCCTCTCCTCGCCTATGAGCACATTGGTTAGCGACGACTTGCCGACATTAGGGCGACCGACAATAGTAATGCGCGGAAGGTCAAGTTCCTCGTCGTTGGGCTTGTCAGGCAAAGCCTTCACAACGGCATCAAGCAATTCGCCTGTGCCAGCACCTGTAATAGCCGAAATGCAATACAATTCGCCAAGTCCAAGGTTGTAGAACTCGTAGCTGTTGACAATCTTCCTGTTGGAATCGACCTTGTTGACCACGAGGAAAACGGGTTTCTTGGACGAACGGAGAATGTCGGCAACGGCGACATCGAGATCGGTAAGACCCATATCGACATCAACCATAAACATCACGGCGTCGGCCTCCTCGATGGCAATCAGCACCTGCTTGGAGATTTCGCGCTCAAAGACATCGCTCGAATTTTCAACATACCCACCCGTATCGACAACAGAGAATGTCTTTCCGTTCCAGAAACAATGTCCGTAAAGGCGGTCGCGTGTTACTCCGCTTTCATCGTTCACTATCGCCTCGCGGCGTTCTATCAGTCTGTTGAAGAATGTCGACTTTCCAACATTCGGTCTTCCTACTATTGCTACAATGTTTCCCATAAGTTGATTAAATTAACAATGGACAATTGATAATGGATAATCTGTGGTGACGCGGCGCGCCACGTCACCACTATTTGTTTTCCCATCCCATTCCAATTTCCCAATGTATTGAAATTTTTACTTCTACATTACAATTATTTAAATCATACCTATCTATGATAAGGTCAATGGCTTCAGGATTATCGTTTATCCAACTGCCGACCATTATATAGAATTTATCTTCATCTGGACTATAAAAGACACGACCTCGCGGTTTGTTCTTATAGTCGCCGATGTACGGACCTACGCCGTTGAGCTTGTATTTCTGGTTACGGAATTCGCGTTTCCATACATCTTCGTGAAGCTCCTTGCAGGTAATCAGTCCTCCGCCAGCATTTGGCTTTGAATATGAATCCTTGTCGATTGCTATAACTCCGAACAGACTTTTGTTGACTGGCGAATACCAGAAAATGCCAACCTTGGGATTGTTTTGTGTCTCAAGGTTCTGAGCCATTGTTTCCATTGTCCTTTCGGCAAGGTCATTGTCGGCTTGCGAAATGGTTACTTCCGTAGATTTTTTGCCATATTCGGGCACTGGCTCACACAAAACAGGTGCAACTTGCAGTTCTTCCAATGCTTTTTGAACCGCACGCTTCACTATTTCGTTTAATTGTTCGTCTGTTATGTTGTATGTCATTGCTAAAATACAATATTTTAACATCGCAATGCATTGCGATGCTACTGGTTTCCTATTAATTTCACTCCGTTTTCGCCGATTTCCACCATTCTCTTCCTATACAATCCGCCCAAGGCCTTCTTGAAATTCTTCTTCGAGATGCCAAAGGTTTTGTATATCAGTTGTGGACTGCTATTGTCGCAGATGTTCATCTCACCCTTGTGCTTCTTGAGATAGGCTACAATCTTGTCCTCGAAGTTGCCGATGTCCTCGTGGTCGTTGCGGAACATGCGGAGGTCGAGCTTGTTGTCGTCGCGGACTTTCTTCACAATCACATCCACCTCATCGCCTGAATGCAGTTCCGAGAAAACCTCGTTTGCGTACAGGATTCCCAGATACTTGTTTTCGACTATCAGGTTGTAGCCCAAGCTTGTGCGACGCGTCACCAAGGCATGAACCTTCTGGTTTTCGTCAACTTGCGGGCGCTGGCTCTCGTCGATGTACTTTTCGTACTTGGTGCTTGCAACAGCGCGGTTGGTGTCCTCGTCGAGATACACATACACGATGTAGTCCTCATCGACCTTCAAGTCAACCTTCTGCTCCTTGAATGGGCAGAACAAGTCCTTTTCGATTCCCCAGTCGAGGAACGAACCGTACTTGGTGTTGGCGACGCAGGTTAGACTTCCGAACTCGCCGATTCCGACAAACGGACT
>CAJOEG010000061.1:7736-10658 GCA_905233405.1 uncultured Bacteroidales bacterium
TGCCGTCGGGACCGTTGTACAGGAAAATGCTTTCGGTTTCGCCAATTTCGTATTTTTTCACGAGGTCGATGTTTTCAACTTCGAGGTTTCCGTGCTCGGCAGCGTCGAACAGCAGTTTTTCGCCCTCGAAGCCCACAACCTTCAACTCGTGTGATTTCCAGATTTCAAGCATGATTACTTTTTGTTTTTTATTTCTTTTTTCAAGAACTTCATATACTGCTTGTACATAAAGCCGTAGAACAAATCCATATCCTCGTTATTTCTCGCACTCTCAAGCGCATCGATGTATTTCAATCTGTCTTGCTTGAAAACCATAAACATAGGCAACCCATAGTATGCAAGTATATAGTTCATAAGCAACCGCGAAACCCGTCCGTTTCCATCTGCGAAAGGATGTATGCTGACAAACTTGAAATGCACATCAAACGAAAGTCTTATCGGGTCAACATCAGCATTTGACATTTCGTCGTTTATATAGGCGACGAACTCAGCCATAAGCGGTTGCACCTTTTTGCAGTCGGGGAAACGTCTAGTGCCTGCATGAACATTCAGAAGCCTGTATTCTCCTTGTCCACTGTCAAAAGAACCATATACGGTATTATATTCCTTGCCGGTGTTTTTCATCACAAGGGCACTTATCTGCTTTATGAAATCTTCGCTTATCTTTCTCTTTTCCAGTGCGTTTTCGTGAACAAAAAGCATTGCATTGTAATGGTCGAACACCATAAGGTTGTCGCGAAAATCCTTATTACGTGCCGGCTTGTTGATGTCCAGCAAATTAACAACTTCAGATTCCGTAAGTGAACTTCCCTCGATGGCCGTTGAATGATAAGTGATTGCATACATCGATAGCCGTTCCAAGTCCAAAACATTTTTGGTCTGGTCACGGTACTGGGCAATCAGTGTCTGAAGGGCAATATTTTTATCATTCGGAAGCATACCGACAATTTTTTCGCAAAAATACACATTTTCTAGCACATAAAGACAAACTGATGAAAACAATAACAGAATGCTGATACACCAAGAATGTGCAAAATCAACCATTTCAAATCTAAAAAATAACTAAAAAATATTACCTTTGCAAACGAAAACAAGGCTAACAGGCTAAAAGTCTTGCATAAGACCAGACAAACAGTCGAATTGTCCGACTGCAAGCCCGTTAGACTGTTAGACCGTTAGACAATATATAGTTATGCCCAAGATTAGAGTAACAAAAATATTCGAGTTCGACACTGCTCACACACTCCACAACTACGACGGACTGTGCAGCAACATTCACGGACACACCTACAAGCTTCATGTTACCGTCATCGGAGAGCCGATAGCCGACATATCATCGCCAAAATATGGAATGGTGGTTGACTTCGGCGTGTTGAAGAACAAAATCAAGGAGAACCTCATCGACAAGTTCGACCACAGTTTAATCGTAAGCAACAGCGAGGACACCAGCTTCATCGAAAGCAACAAGGCGATTTTCAAGCGCATACATGTAGTCGATTTCCAACCTACTGCTGAAAATATTGTGGCACACTTCGCCGAACTTATCAAGCGACGGCATAGAACTTTTCAGCCTAAGGCTTTACGAAACATCAACATCTTTCGCAGAATGGTACGCAGAAGACAATGAATAATGGACAATTAATAATGAACAACGACAATGGTATATTGTAAGAACGCAAAATTTTGCGTTCCAACAATAAACACAATAAACTCAGAAACTTATAAACGGGCGTTAGCCCATAGAAACTTTCGCAATGCAAACCTTCAAATATCATATCAACGAAAACCGCGGTCTCCGCTTCATATACGAGAAAATGGAAATATGCTCGGCGACTGGCCGTAAACGACTGCTGTCGCAGCGTTTCATTACAAGCGACTTCGAGCTGAAAATGGAACTCGACACCCTTGAAATTTTTGCAAACTTCGTCAGCGACCGCGAAAACGCCAAGAGCATAGTCGCAATTCAGCACCGTCTGTACTGCCAGAACGACATCCACCAGACCATACACAATCTGCGTTCGGCTCAGACACTCGACGACATTGAACTCTTCGAAGTGAAAAATTTCTGCATGGTCTCACGCGACATCTGCAAATTGATAAAAGACACCCCTATTGACATACTGCCGTTCCACGACCTCAACCCTGTTGTCGAAATCCTTGACCCCGAACACAACGGAATTAATAGCTTCTACATCTACTCGGCATACGACGAGAAACTTGCCGCTCTGCGCAAGGAGTACGACATTGCTAAGAACGCCAATCTGAACGAAAAGGCAGAACGCATACGCCTCGAATGCATCGAAATCGAAGACCGCATCCGCGAACACCTCTCCGAAAAACTACGCAACTACAGCGAGGCAATCCAAGCCAACTACGACCAGCTTGCTTATTTGGACATGCTATTGGCAAAGGCTCTGCTCGCCCGTGATTTCAAATTGTGCAAACCGACTATTTCTGCAAACGACACAACAATAAAAGGTGCGTTCAATCCCGTTGTAGCCGAATCGCTAAAGGAACGTGGCAACGAATTCCAACCCATCGATCTGCACTTCGACGACACGCCAAACCTCATAACAGGTGCAAACATGTCGGGCAAAACGGTGGTACTCAAGACAATGTCGCTCATACAGATGATGTTCCAGTTTGGTTTCTTCGTACCAGCCGAGAGCGCCGAAATTGCTATGGTCGAAGAAATTATGACCAGCATTGGCGATGCACAGTCGGAAGTGAACGGATTGTCGTCGTTTGCAATCGAGATGCTTAACATCGACAAGATTCTCAAGGCGGTAAAGTCGGGACAAAAGATACTTGCCCTAGTCGATGAGCTTGCCCGCACCACCAACCCCAGCGAAGGCCGTGCATTGGTAAACGCTTTCATAAAGATTCTGTCGCGCCATGCAACACGCAGCCTCATCACTACCC
>CAJOEG010000061.1:10696-11461 GCA_905233405.1 uncultured Bacteroidales bacterium
GAGAGTAAAAGGGCTGCTGGTTCCAGACGGGATAAAGGTAACACCAGAAAATATCAACCGCTACATGGATTATTCGCTCGTACGTACCACCGAAGAGGAAGTTCCGACCGAAGGTCTTACCATCGCCGAAATCTTTGGCATCGACGAGGAATTTATCAGCGAAGCTAAAATGATGATATAATTTTATCCGCTAAATCTTTACCACCTTCTGAGTCTTCTCGCCAACTTTTACAATGTATGTGCCTTGTGGAAGATTCTGCAAATCGACTGTGAATGTATTTTCTCCTTCATCGCAGAAAACAATGTCGGAATAGATGATGCGACCTTGCAAGTCGAAGATGTCAATCTTCTCAATACTCCATCTGTCATTTATAATAATTATATTGACAAAGTCACGGGTAGGATTGGGAAATACTGAAAAATAAATACCAATCTTATAGGTTTCTATACCTTGTATTGCTTCGTCCAACCTGTCAGTTATTCCGACAGGCTGATCTTTTAAAAACCAATCCACAATATCAATGTCATGATGCCACTGCCATTCGTTTGGTGGATAATTGAATCTGCTAATTTGTTGAGGGACTTCGTTTCTAATTGTATTAATAATAGAGTTCAGATATTGAGAAGTATTGCTATATGAAAATTTATTTCCCACAAGGTAGTGGAATCTTGCAACAAAGCGTTCCGAAAAGTTTTTGTTTTCAAGGAGTTTTCTTAACACTAGTGTGCATTTAGCACATGTCGGATATGACCCAGATGTGCTCA
>CAJOEG010000062.1 GCA_905233405.1 uncultured Bacteroidales bacterium
GCAACATTACTTCTTGCCTTGTGCGTGACATTTGTCGCCACGGCGCAGAAGACTATGAAATACACCGGCGTGGAATATTCCTACCGTGAAGCCAAGGACTTGTACGACAAGGGAATGTATGCGTCGGCGCAGAACGAATTTTTCAAGATAATGAATAGTGATGGCGTTGATGATTCAAAGTATCGCGACGATGCGGCATTTTACTTCGCAATGTGTTCGATGCATTTGTTCAACCGCGATGCCGAGTATCAACTCAACAATTTCGCTGTCAACCATCCAGAAAGCGACAACACCAATGATGCTTCGTTTGCAATGGCGAATGTCTATTACCGCGACAAGAAGTACAAAAACGCTCTCGCGTGGTACAAGCGCGTGCAATATACCGACCTCAACGACGAGGACCAGACCGAATATTTCTTCAAGAAAGGACACTGCCTGTTTGCCCGCAAGGACTTTGACGAGGCGGCAAAGTCGTTTTACGAAATCAAGGACAAGGACGGTCTGTATGGAACAATGGCTCTTTATTTCTACTCGCACATAAAGTACATCAGCGAACAGTACCAGACTGCTCTTAACGGATTCAAGAAGTTGCAGTCAAGCCCAACTTTCTCGTCGATTGTGCCGTTCTACATTTTGCAGATTTACTACATGCAGGAAGATTACAATGCAGTTGTCGAATATGCCAACGAACACGGCGAGGACTTTGTGGGAGCGGCTCCCGAAAATGCAAAGATTGTCGGTCTGTCGTATGTACGCACAAAGAAATACGCTGAGGCAATTCCTTATCTGAAACGCTATATGGAAGCCAACTCATCGGCAACCGATTTTGATTACTACGAACTTGCATACGCGCAGTATTCCACAGGTCAGTACGATGAGGCTGCAAAGAATTTCGGCAAGATTACGCGCACCAAGGATACCATCGGACAGAATGCTTCCTACCTTATGGGTGCTTGCTGCCTAAAGACCGGCAAGAAACTCGAGGCTCGCAGGGCTTTCGAGACGGCATCATTCTACAACTACAATCAGGTTATTAAGGAAGATGCGCTGTTTAATTTTGCACAACTCTGCTTCGAGTTGTCGCTGTCACCGTTCAACGAGGCGATAAGTGCGTTCACACGTTACATCGAAGAATATCCCAACAGTCCGCGTACCGAAGCCGCCTACGACTATCTGCTTGATGCGTTTATGAGCGCAAAGAACTATCAGCGAGCAATTGCAACCATCGAAAGCCTCAGCTACAAGAACTCCAAGATTGATATGGCTTACCAGCGTCTGACCTACATACGCGGACAGGAATTGTTCGTTTCGCAGAAATACACAGATGCGATAGATATGTTTGACAAGTCGATTGCCAACGGAAAGTACAACCGCGACATTGAGGCTCTTGCACGTTACTGGAAGGCCGAAGCCAACTACAGGCTCGGCAATGTTGATATTGCAATTGACCAGTTCAAGGAATTTGTGAATGCGTTGGGTTCGATAAACCTCGAAGAGTACGGACGTGCACATTATAATCTTGGTTATGCCTATTTTGAAAAGAAAGATTACACGGTTGCAAATTCATGGTTCCGTAAGTATGAGAAAATCTCAGATACTGCCGAAAATGTTGTCATCAACGATACCTATAATCGTATAGGTGACTGCTACTACATCAACCGCGACTTTTCAGCCGCTTCCGAATACTACAAGAAAGCCGTGAAGATTGGTCTTGTTGAAACCGACTACAGCCTTTACCAGATGTCGCTTACATACGGTGGTCTGAAGATGGCTAACGAAAAGGTTTGGTCGTTGCAGAAGTTGCTTCGCGAATACCCTAATTCGGAATATGCCAGCAATGCAATGTTCGGAATAGCCCGTGCATACCAGACCGATCTCAACATTGAGGATTCGGCAAAGTACTACTACGATATGCTTATTGCAGAATATCCGCATTCGGCAAACCGCAGCACGGCACTTTCGAGCCTTGGTGCAATCGAGTTCAACCGCCGTCATTTCGACAATGCTCTCAACTACTACAAGCAGGTAATTTCCGAGTTTCCTGGTACCGAAGAAGCCAGCAGTGCCAACGATATGGTTAAGTCGATTTACCTTGAACTCGATAAGCCGGACGCTTACATTGAATACGCAAACAGCGAAGGCTCTGGCGTAGAAATCAGCAAGGACGAGCAGGACGAAATCATCTGGCTTGCCTCCAAGAAACTTTATATCGACAAGAAATACAACGATGCGCTCAGGTCTATTACAAAATACCTTGACGAATTTCCCAAGGGCAAATACATTATAGAAGCCAACTACTACAAGGCAGAGTTGCATTTCTACTTTGAGGAGAAGGACGATGCTTTGAAGAGTTACCGCGTAGTTGCCGATGCTCCTACGAACAGTTACACCGAGGAAAGCACCTTGAAGGCTGCTTCGTTGCTGTTCGACAAGGAAAACTGGGACGACTCCTATAATTATTATAATAAACTGTTCCCGATTGCCGAAAACAAATCGACCAAGCAGGTTGCAGCTCTTGGTCGTCTGCGCTGCGCATACAACGGTAAGAAATACGACAATGTAATCACTTCGGCGCAGGACGTAATCGACAGCGACAGGTCGAATGTGGAGAATATCCGCGAGGCGCAGTACAAGATGGCAAAGGCATTTATGGCGAAGGAAAATTCGTCACGGGCATTGCCGTTGTTTGAAAAACTTTCGCAGGAAGTCATCAGTTATGAAGGTGCCGAATCAAAGTTTATGACCGCTTCAATCAACTACACCAACGGCAACGATAGCATAGCCGAGGAAATTATCTACGACTTTGCACAGTCTAGCACGCCGCACGCCTACTGGCTGGCAAAGAGCTACATACTTCTGGCGCAGATTTACTTCGACGAGGAAGACATTTTCTCTGCAAAGCACACCTTACAGTCGGTGCTTAGCAACTACGATAACGAATCCGATGGCATAAAGGACGAGGCACAGGAGAAACTTACTGCAATATTTGAGGCCGAGGAAGCTGCTCGTCAGGAAGAAGAAATGTTGAAACTTAAGATAAATCTTGTGGAAGACGAATCGGAAGGAGGATTGTTCCCCGATGAGGATTTTGAAATCGAAATCCCGGACGATGAATTGCCACAGGAAGAAAACGAAATTCACGAAATTAAACCCAAGGACAATTCGGAAGAAGAAACTAACGAATAAACAATGGAAACGATGAGAAAACTTAGTTATATGAAATATTTGACCTTGCTGATTGCTTTTGCTGTCGCTGCTGGCAGTCTTGTAGCACAAGAGGACAACAATACGCTCGAAGAGCAGACTGTAGTAATTTACAACGAATATTCGCCGGTACTGAAGGATGCAAGCAGAATACAGAGCCTTCCTGTGATTGCCGATACGGTGAAGGTTGAACCGAAATTCGAATATTCGGTAACGCCAACAATGTACCGCACATCGTTTACTCCTAGCAAAATTCCTGCTGCTACCGTAAAGGGAGAAGCTCTGAAACCTCTCAATACCGGTTTGGTAAAGGTTGGTTATGGAAACTACATTTCGCCGTTTGCAGAACTGTATGTCAACTCGAAGCGACAGAAGAACTATTCAATAGGTATTGCCGCGCAGCACCACTCATCGTTTGGTAAAATCAAGAACTACCTGAACCAGAAGATTTATTCTGGCTATGACGACAGTAACATCGAGGCTTTTGGAAAGAAAATATTTACAAAGTCGGTGCTGTCGGGCAAGGTTTATTTCTCGTCCAACGGAATCTGCTACTACGGCTATGACCCGAAGGTTTACGGCAATACCGATACAATCAACTGGGAAACCTTTGATTATGTTGATACCCGTGATGAGGTCGAAAAGCAGCGTTTCAACCGCGTGGGTGCAAATATGACATTCGAGTCGCAGCAGACTGGACGCAAGCATTGGAACTACAAGTTCGATGCCGGTTATCAGTATTTCTTTACAAAGACCAAGGATTGGCAGCACAAGGTTGATTTAACCGCAAATGTTGGCCGTTCGGTGAAGAATATCAGTTATGGAATAGATCTCAACTATTTGTTCAATGCCAATAAGATTGTTTTACATGGCAATAATGAAAATCAAATTCCAGAAGTTGCCAATAATAAGGATATGCTTGTCAATGCAAAGCCATATTTTCGTTTTGAGAATGAAAAGTGGAATATAAAGGCAGGTGCAAAGTTGATATATAGTGATGGCGATAATACTTTTTATATTTATCCTGATGTGTATGCTCAGTTGAATGTCAGCAATACTTTGCTTCCGTACATCAGCTACGGCGGACATCTAGAAAGCAATAATCTTGAGTTTATTTCTACCGTTAATCCTTTTGTAAATAGTTATCCTGCATATTTTAACACAAGTTATCAGCATGAGGTTGACTTGGGCTTGAAAGCAATCCTAAGCAAGAAGATCTACCTCCACGTCAATGCTAATTACTCCCATATCAACAATATGGTTTTCTTTGTCAACGATACAACTATTCCGCTACACAACAAGTTTAAGATGGAATATATGGATGTTGATAGGGTAGGTGCATACGCTGAACTTTCGATGCGTGAACTCGCTCCAGGACTTGACATTATGCTGAAGGCACATTACTACTATTACTTAAAGCTTGCCGATGTAAGCACACACAATGCTATAGATGATGCGCGTCCGTGGCAGATGCCCGACTTGGATGTCAGTTTGAGGGCAGCATACCGTCTTACCAACAAGATTTCGTTCGGTGTGGAAGGCTATTTCCTGAACAGGTGCTATGCAAAGGAATATGTTGAAGGCGTGCAGTATGCCAAGAAGATGAAAGCAGTGGTTGATGTCAATCTGTTCGGCGAGTACAAGTTTGACGACAATTTCAGCGTATTCCTTTATCTCAACAACATAGCTTGTCAGCGTTACTACATCTGGAATAACTATCGTGCACAGGGATTCAATGCATTGGTAGGGTTGACGTATATATTTTAGCTGAAAATTAATCGTTGGTGTGATTAATTTTCTTGACGATTTTAACGTTTTGTGGAAAGTTAGACTTTGCTTTTTTAGAACTGATAACTAATCTTTACAACAGGGTTGGAGTATATAGAATACATAGATTCATCGAAATTGTACATTATCGTGAGCAACATATACGACCTTTGTCCTATTGGTATCTGAAAGCCAAGTCCGAGCATAGGCGAGGCAATCCACATAGGTTCTTCGCCCGAAAGTGTTGTGTAGAACTCGCCCATGTTGGTGTACGAAAACTGTCCGTAAATCAGTATGCCCATATCGGTTCCAAAAAATGGAATAAGGTCTCCAAGACTTTTTATCACCGTGAAACTGGCAAATACATTTCCTCCGAAAATGCTACCTTTGAAATTGTATTCTTCTGAGTATAAGAACAAGTAGTCAATGCCGACACCTGCCGAAAGTCTATTTGTAATCCTGTATCCGACTTGTGGACTTAACGAAATCTGTGTTACTGTACCGAAAGCCATATTTAGGTCACCTCCCCAGAAAATGCGTTGAACTGGCGAAGGCGGTGGGTCGGTTTCGAGATACTGCGCATCGAGTCCTAATGCAGACAACATTAACAATATAGACAGCAGTATCTTCTTCATTACTAATTCTTAATTATTGAATTATACAAGGCTTCCTCGATATTGGTACGTATGTTCTGCTTCATAATTTTCGTGTTTTCGGAACTTGTATAAACGCGGTTTGTAAGAACAACGACAGCCATATTGTATTCGGGGTCGGCCCATACCAAGGTGCCGGTGTAGCCAGTATGCCCGAACGACTTGTCCGACGAACTTTTGCTTCCGTTTCCTTTCGAGCGGTCGGGTACGGGCTTGTCCCAGCACAAGGCACGACGGCAGAAGGAGGGTTCGTAGTAATATTCGGTGAATCGTTGCACGGCGGTGTCGGAAAAATACTGCACTCCGCCATACTTGCCCTTTTCGAGATAAATCTCCATTATCTTGGCAAGGTCGTTGGCATTGCCGAACAAACCCGCATGTCCCGACACTCCTCCAAGCATTGCTGCCGCCTGGTCGTGAACGTGCCCGTGCAACTGCTGCATACGGAAATAATTGTCGTCCTCGGTAGGAACTATCTGTTTCAGTTTGTATCTGTCCAACGGATTGAAACACAACGAATATGCACCGAGCGGAGCAAAAACGTTTCTGTATGTGTAATCAACATATTCCTCGCCAGCAAGTTCCTTGATGACATACGGCATCACGATAAAGCCAAGATCGGAATAAACATATTTGCCCTTGTTTTCCAATGCCGATTCGCGTATGAGACGGAACATTTCGTCCTTGTACGACTTTGCCATATAGAGGTCGTCGGCTACCTGAATGGAATACTTGTCGGACTTGATATCGCTGTAGATTTTTGGGTACATATCCTCGGCCATAGTCTTCTTGTAGAACGGAATCCACGACCTCAAACCTGCCCTATGCGTAAGCACTTGCCAGAACGTAAGATGCGACTTGTTGGAGTTCTTCCATCCGTCGTAATATTCCGAAACCTTGTCGGTAATCTTGAACTTGCCATTGTCGTAAAGCATTATGATGTCGGAAGTTGTGGCAATTACCTTTGTTAATGATGCAAGGTCATAAACGTCGAAATCGTCAACTTTGTCCTCCTCATCGTATGTGTGATAGCCCATTGATTTGCAATATATTACAATTCCATTACGAACAAGTACAACCTGTCCGCCAGGATATGCCTTGGTATGGATACCACTCTTGAAAATGGAATCAACCTTGTGTATAACTTCAGACTTTACACCCGCATCCTCCGGAATCTTGGAGTATTTTAGACGAATCTTATACGTCTTTTCGCCCATTCCTTCCCTAATGCTGTCGGTTGCCGACACTGGCATAACTCCGCAGGCTGGAATTCCGCCGAACACCAGTTGGGCCGAAAAGTCGTTGGTAAGTTCCCAGTCGTTGTACGAGACGACGACAGCCTTTGCCTTGTCGATATTCTTGAAATAGGCCAGTCCGTAAGGATTTGCAAACAAATCGAGAACAACGTTTTTGCACGAGCCGAGCAATTCGTCAACGGCATCCATCGTCGCCTGTGAGATTCCAAACTTCTTGGATGCTGCACGCTGGTTCTTTCCGTGGACACTAACGATAACAATGTCGTACGAAGCAAGTTTTTTCTTCCTTTGCTCAACCGAGAGACCTTTCAAATCCTTGGAATACACAAAGCTCTTCACATCGGCATAGTAGCGCAGACGTTTCTGGAACGAGGTTTCCTCGGTGCTTTCGAACGACACCGAAGCAATCTTCACCGAGTCGAGATGCCTTATCGGCACAATGGAATCCCTATTTACGGCAAGCGTCAAGGCATTTTCAATCAGTCGCTGCTGCATAAGGCGGGCCTTTACATCGTTAAGGTCGTTGTAAATATTTTTGGTTGATATTGGTTCTATACCTTTGTCAAGACCGAGACGTAACTTTGTGAGCAACACTCGGTTGCAAGCCTCATCAATGTCACGTTCCGAAATCTTGCCCTCTGCGATTGCCGACTTCAACTTTTCAATCACATCCTTCACATCGGTAGGGAACATAATCATGTCGTTGCCAGCGAGCAGAGCCATCACGTCGGCCTCGTTGCCCTTGTAGTTGGTCGTTATGCCACCCATGTTCATAGCATCGGTGAATACCATTCCATGGAAATTCACATCTTTGCGCAAAACTTCCTTTACAGCCTTGG
>CAJOEG010000063.1 GCA_905233405.1 uncultured Bacteroidales bacterium
TTCCCAGCGACGAGGCAACGCCGCCAGTTACGAAGATGTATTTTGTTTCTGTTGCCATAATATTTTAGAATGTAAAGTTCAACCCAAAACTTGGCATAATCGGCAATTGGTTAACGCGGTTATACTCAAGCCTATCAAAGTAAAATATATTTTGTCTGTTGTAAACGTTGGTTACGCCAAGGTTCAGTTCCAATTTCATATTATGCTCGAAGGCAAACACCTTGTTTATTGTCAAGTCAAGACGGTGGTAGTTTGGAAGCCTTCCCGTGTTAAGTTCCGAGTAGGCGACGCCCAAAGTTCCGTTGTTCGACCAGTACTGCGTGTTGATTCCGCCTGTGAAGTCAACATTTTCGTACAACGCCGATGTCAGCGTGAACGGGAATCCCGAACCGTAGTTCCATCTTGCACTTGCGCTCCACGAATTATTTTTGCCGAACTTGTAGGTTGCTACGAGGTTCACGTTGTGACGGCGGTCGTAGTTAGGCGCGTATGTTTCAACGCCATCGTTACGGCGCACCCAACCAAGCGAATAAACTGCCCAGACGTACCATTTTTCGGTGTCGTACTTCAGCAGGAAGTCAACGCCGTAGGCATAGCCCGATTCAACAAGGAAATCCTTCTTCTGGTAATCGGGACGGGAAGCATTTACAGAATTGTCGTCATAAATCTTGTTGCGGTTGATTGTCGTTATCTGGTCGAAATTCTTCAGATAACCTTCAACGTTGAGATTCAACGAATTGACAATATCCCATTCAAAGCCGAAAATTATATGTTCCGACTTTTGAAGTTTCGTTTTCAGAATTTCACCCTTGTAGGTGTCAGGCATACTCGGCAAGTTTCCGCTGAGGAATCCGTAGAATAGGTTCACGACATCGCGGTCGCTGTTGGCAGCAACCAAATTCTGCGAATACAAGCCTGCAGCAAGTTTCAGCCTGAATCTCTCAACAACGTTGTACTTTATGCCAAGTCGCGATTCTGGAGAAACGGAACCCATTGATGCATAATAATGTAACCTGAATCCGGGTTCTATGACAATGCTTCCGAGATTCCACTTGTATTTTGCGAAAGCAGCAAGTTCGGTGCTGTATTCTTCCTGCGAAAGTTCGCGTCCAACAGAGTTGAAATAGTCGTAATCGGTTCCAAATCCGAGCATCTCAAGTCCCCAAGTGAAATCGTTCTTTCCCATGTGGTAGATGAAGTCCAAGCCGACGTTAAAACCGTTGATTGAACTTGCGCTCGGATAATTCTGCAATGCCTGCATCGAAATTGCATAGTTGGAGTAGGAGACGTGTGCCTTTATCAGCATCGACGAACTTGGTGGCACTATGGAAATGTTTCCGCCAACGCCGAATGTGCGCCAATGCAAGTCGCTCAGTCCCTGATAACTGACATTGTCGTTGAAGTTAAATCCGAACAGGTTCACACGGCTTCCGCCAGGCGATGCCAACGAAAGTTTTCCATAAACATCAGTGAAGTTGAAAGGCAATCCGGCACCGTCGTTTATATACCTATATATATATTTAGACGCCTGCTCAAGATAAGATGTCTTTGCCGAAACAATGTACGACAAACTTGTCTTTCCTTCCTTGAACTTCACGATAGGACCTTCGAGCATAAGTTTTGCACCGAAAGTGCTTGCCGAAAACTTTCCGCCGAATTTCTTTGCGTTGCCATCCTTCATAGTTATGTCCATAACCGACGAAGACCTTCCGCCATATTCAGCATTAAATCCGCCAGTATAAACGTCGGCGTTCCTGATGATGTCGGAGTCGAAAACAGAGAATAGACCTATAGAGTGGAACGGATTGTAGATTGTCATTCCGTCGAGAAGCACAAGGTTCTGGATATTGGAACCACCTCTGATATAAAGTTGTCCGCCTTGGTCGCCAGTGAATGTCACGCCGGGAAGCACCTGCAGGAACTGGGCAATATCGGGTTCACCACCGACAGACGGCAACTGCTTAATCTGGGTAGGAGAGACCTTGATAATAGAAGCCCTTACCTGAGTCATTTGCTCCTCACGTTCTGCCGAAACAACCGTTTCCTGAAGTATTACCGCCGACTTCGACATCATAAAGTTCTTTGAAACAAGTTGACCTTCCTTTGCTATGGTAAATTCTTCAGTCAAGTCGGTGTAGCCCAAGTAGGTTATTGTTACAGAGTGCGTTCCGACAGGAATTTTAGGGATGGAGAAATATCCGTTTGCATCGGTTGACGCGCCCAATGTTGTGCCGTTCACAGGAATTGACACGTTTGCAAACATACAGGGCTCGCCATTGTCCTTGTCAAGAACAAAGCCCTTCAGCGTTCCGTGCTGCGAAAAAAGCATAGTTGCGTTCGTTACAAACGCAACTATTAATATCAAGAATTTCAATGCTTTATTCATTGCTTGTTCCTTTAAGTTCTCTTTCTGCAATGTCTATCGCTTTTTTCTTGTCCTTCAGTACTGCAATTTCGTTTTTAATCTTCTCTATCTTCTTCTTGAACTCCTTGACAATCGAATCGGAACCACTTGAGAAGAAGCCAAGATTGTTTTCAATCTGGGCAATTTCAACAGTCAAGTCCTGAATCTTGTGCACGATTGCGCTTCTTTCTTTCTGCAATGCCGATACTTCGCCGCTTTCCTTCAACATTTCAACCTGTGTGTTGAATGCGGAAAGTTCCAAGTCATTGCGGTTCAAATTTATAGTGGAAAAAATCTTGTCAACAGCCTCCTTGAACTCCTTATATAGGCGGTCTTTGTCGGCAGAAGCCACATAGCCAATTTCGTTCCATCTTGTGCGGAATTCCTTGATTTTCTCAATATTCTGAGCCTGGTCTTCAACAGGAACGTATGCCTTGACTTCAGAAATGAGGTTTTCCTTCTTTTCAAGGTTCATCTGGTGTTCTGCCTCTATGTTTGAATAGAACTGGCTCTTTGCATCGAAGAACTTATTGCAAGCTGCGCGGAATCGTCCCCAAATCTGGTCGGAATGTTTCTTTGGAGCAGGACCGATTTCCTTCCATTTCTTCTGGAGGTCGTAGAACATTTCGGTAGTCTTCTTCCAGTCGGTGCTGTCCTGCAACGATTCGGCAGTTACGCACAGTTCGGTTTTCTTGCGGAGGTTTTCCTCCAGGTCGCTGTTCATCCTATCGAAATATTCCTTCTTGAGGTCGAAGAACTTATTGCACGAAGTTCTGAACCTTTCGTAGATTTCTGTATTGACAGCAGTAGGAACCATACCAATGGTCTTCCACAAAGCCTGAAGTTCAAGAACTTTCTGCGAAGCCACAACCCAGTCCTTTCCGTTGGTAGGCAAAGCATCGTCGGCTACCATTGCTTCAATTCTTTCGCAAAGCAGAACCTTCTGTTCGTAGTTGGCTTCACGTTCCGACTTCTGCTTCTCGTTGTATTCCTTAAAGTTGTTGAATATCTTGGTGCGAACCTCATTGAACCTATCCCAGATTTCCTCGCGCTTGTCGTTTGGAACCGGACCTATTTCCTTCCACTCGTTGAAAAGTTCAATCGACTTGCGGTAAGCGGTAATAATGTTGGTTTCGAGCAGAAGTTCTTCCATTTTCTCGCAGAGAGCAATCTTCTGTTCGAGATTTTTCTTGTAGTCGAGTTCGCGAAGTTCACGATTAATTTTCAACAAGTTATAGTAATTGGAAACGTGCATCTGGTAATTTTCCCAAAGTTCCTTGTTCTTTTCTGCGGGAACCATACCTATTTCGCTCCATTCCTTCTGCAATGCGCGGAAATCGTTGTATGACTGTGCGACCGATTCACTGTTGCCCAACTGTTTGATTTTCTCTATTATAGCAAGTTTCTACTCGTAGTTCTTTTCCTTTATTTCTTCCTGACGGCGCATACGTTCTTCACGTTGCTTGCGGTAGTCTTCCATAAGTTCCTTGAAGTAGTCTTCTGTTGGATCCTTAGGCATCTCTATTTCAACGCCTTCGCCTGCCTTTTCTCGCAGTTCGCGTTTGAGGGTTTCGTGGTCCTCGCGCTGTCTTTCATAATACAGTTTGCGGAGAATGTCAATTTCCTTCTTGCAGTCTTCCTTCTCTGAATCGTGTACATAGTAACGGATTTTCTCAAGGATTTCCTCCTTGTTAAGACCTGCAAAATCTGCTTCAGTAACTTCAGGTTCCTTTACTTCGGGCAGAGCTTCAACTGTAGGTTCTTGCTCAGGTACGACTTCCTGTGGCACATCGGCTACTGGTTCTGCAACCGGTTCTTCAAAATTTGGTTCAGCATCCTGTGCTACCTGTTCAACTTCAGAAACAACCTGTGTTTCAATGTTTTCATTCTCGATAGAGTTCTCAATAGAGTTCTCGGTGTTTAATAATTCGTCCATAAATAGAATAATTAAGTGTGTATTAAATTATAATGTCAACCGTAAAAAACGGCTGAAGAGTAAAAATTCCCATTTTATGGCATACAAAAGGGGAGACGACTGCAAATCGCCACGCATTGCACTGTTTTTCAACAATTTCAACCTTGCTACACATCCCTTCTGCAAGCAATTTTAATTATAAACTCAAATTCAATTTTAAAAATGCGAAGGTAACTAATATTGTGGGATTGACAAAGAAATATTCCCGATTTAATTTATGAACAATGCTTTTTTTTCCTTTTGGAATAAAGGAATATGTTATATCTTTGCAACCCTTAAAGAAATGTTAAATGGACAGGCAGGGAAACGAACAAGTTGGCTCATTGTTGTCGGCAGTAATTGCTTCTAATCCTAAGTTTGCAGAAAACTATTGCAAATACAAGATTAAGTCGCAATGGCGTGATATTTCGGGCGAATACGTTGCAAATGCCACCGAGGACATTTCGTTTGAAGGGCGTAAAATGTTTGTGAAGGTGAAGTCGTCCATAATAAGGAGCGAAATGCTACAGATTCGCAGACAGTTGATTTACCGCATAAACCAGACGGTAGGTGCAAATATAATTGACGAATTGATTGTAAGATAACATAATAGAAATGAAAACTTTAATACGCAACATAAAAGAGCTCGTCAACGTTGACGAAAGTGGTCGCCTGATGGCAAAAGGAGAGGAGATGTCGAAACTCCAGACAATAAAGGACGCATACCTTATTATTAATGACGACAAGATTCAATCATACGGCAAAATGTCGGATTTAAAGCCCGACTGGGACGACGACGAGGAAAAGAGCATCGAGATTGATGCAACAGGCAAGATGGTTTTCCCGTCGTTCTGCGATTCACACACGCATCTTGTTTATGCAGGAAGCCGCGAAATCGAATACAGCGACAAGATTCGTGGTCTAAGCTACGAAGAAATCGCAAAAAGGGGTGGGGGAATCCTGAATTCCGCCGAACGCCTTAGAAACACCAGCGAGGACGAACTCTACAACCAGGCAATGGAACGCATCAACGAGATAATTTCGTTCGGCACTGGCGCTGTGGAAATTAAGAGCGGTTACGGACTTGATACCGAGAGCGAACTCAAGATGTTGCGCGTAATAAAGCGTATCAAGGAAACGACTCCGCTGATTGTACGCTCGACTTTTCTTGGCGCACACGCAACTCCATTTGAATACAAGGAAGATCCTGACGCATACGTAGATAAGATTATAAACGAAATGCTTCCGCTTGTAGCTGCCGAAGAACTGGCTGACTTTGTGGATGTGTTCTGCGACAAGGGATTTTTCACCACCGAGCAGACCGAACGCATACTTATGGCTGGAATTAAATATGGTATGAGACCGAAAATCCACGCCAACGAAATGGCAAAATCAGGAGGAATCCAAGTGGGAGTGAAGTACGACGCTCTTTCGGTTGACCACATCGAATACACTGGGGATGAAGAAATTGCAGTTCTGAAGGATAGCGAGACTATGCCGACAATACTTCCCGGAGCAGCATTCTTCCTTAATATGCCGTATGCACCGGCTCGCAAGATGATAGCAGCAGGTTTGCCTGTTGCAATCGCTTCCGACTACAATCCAGGCTCTTCGCCGGCAGGAAACATGAAGTTTATGATGTCGCTTGCCTGTGTAAACTACAAGATGCTTCCCGAAGAAGCAATTATTGCTGCAACTTTGAATTCCGCATACGCAATGGGTGTCAGCGACATAGCAGGAAGTATTACGGTAGGAAAGAAGGCTAATGTATTTATTACAAAGGAAATCCCGTCGATTGAATTTATGCCGTACGCATATTGCACCGACCTGATTGATACTGTAATTCTTAACGGACAGATTTTGTAGAACAATAATATTTAAGAAGTTACGTTTATAATAACGAACTGATGAAGATATTGTTTAGAAATAGGACTTTTGTTTTGCTGACGATTGGAATAATTTTCCTTTTGTCAGCGACATCTTGTTCCAACATAACTTCCACAAAATCATTATTTTCGGCTATAGAAAAACGTTTTGAGTGCAACTGGTTCAACAACATCAGGTATATGATTTCGGTCATAAGGTTTGATGACGACAACACAGAAAAACGCAGTACTTGCAGTGCCGAATACGTAAGGCCATCGCAGCATATCCTAAAGACAGATATGATTAACGATGACGGCTACATTTACATTAACGATACAATCTATGCGTTTGCCGGTGGCGAAATGGTTTCGTCGCGTCCCGACATAAACGATTTGGTGCTGGTTGTTATGGACTTATACGGAATGCCTGCCAAAGATGCCATAAATCGCATAAATGATTCAGGAATAGCAAACACATCGGAATTTTGCAGTTATACAGACACGACCAACCATAAATATTATATTGTCGGCATTGACAATTATAATGATAACACAATGAATATGAATCAGATATGGTTTGATTCAAAGACATTGTTACCAAAAATGGTTCAGCGTACCAAAAACGACGGACATATATATGCGATTACATTCGATAATTTCATCCAAGTTGGCGGCACTGGCTGGATTCCGCAAAAAATAACATATTCGAAGGATGGCAAGGTAAAAATTGTCGAACGCATATACGACGCTGTAATTCCGATTTATGAAAAGAAAAAATTGTCGGTCGATAATTTCTGCAGCAACGAAACCTTAAACGAAATACAACTTGACCCAAATTCAAATTTCTCGCTGAACTTTATGGTAGAACCGTAGAAGTTCAAGGTTCAAAGTTCAACAATTCAACAATTCAAGGTTCAAAGTTCAAGGTTCAACAGTTCAAGGATTTGTAGCGACGCAATGCTTTGCGTCGGTGTTCAAAGATTCAAAAGTTTTTGGTTTAAGGTTCTAAGATTTGGCTACGCCGAGCTGAAGGTTGATAATTTGATGATTCTCCACAAAATTTTTCTAATGCCAAAATTTTGCCGTATTTGATGTCTCACTAAGATTCGTTTCAAATTTTCAAAAATTTTCTAATGCCAAAATTTTTCAAAAAATTGATGCGTTACCAATCACGATTCAAAATTTTGAAAATAATATTATTCCGCCGGTTGAGCGTAGTCGAAACCAAGGAGACATAAATTTCAAGGATTCCTAAAAATCCCACAAAAACCGCATTAAATTTTTGTGGCTTCTTTTGTCTTATAATTTATATTATGTAAAATAGGTTTTAGGGAAGGTACTCTATCCTGATAGTTTTTTCAAAAACTAAACTTGTTTAGAATCTTGTCGTTTGGTTCTTCTATAATGCCACACAACTACCCCAACAATCAGCAGAACCAAAACAGCCGATG
>CAJOEG010000064.1 GCA_905233405.1 uncultured Bacteroidales bacterium
TTATCTGAATGCCAATGGGACGGCAATATTTCTTATAGGCTAAGTTCCTGTAGAGTTCGTCGGTGTATGTGTGAAGGTAGCTTGTGTTCCCTTGGTCCATCGATGACATAAATCCGATTGCACCTTTGCTCGACTTTATCCAGATGTCACTGAGAGTGCTGGTTGTCGAGTGTATTGCGCCTACATAGCATGAGTTTCCTATCATAAATGGAAATTTGCCATCGTTGGTGTAGAAATCGGGACTTTCTATTTCGTGGTCGAAGGTGGTTGACGAGCCGTGACCGAAGAACAACATTACAGATACGCCGTTGTTTATGAGGTTTTCGATGGAGTCGCTGTTGGTTGTTGTTACAGCTGCCGATGAATTTTTCAGGAAAGTATGGACACTACCGCCAAACAACGTATCTTCTATTGTGGTTCTGTACGATTCCAGATACGATTCGATACGGTTTTGCTCGCTTGCATTTTGTCCGCCGCCAAAGTGCAGAATTTCCTTGTTCCACAATGCGGGTTCTGCCGATTCGTAGGTCATAGCCTTGTTCAGGTAGGTTGTTAACTGCGATGCTGATGTTATTGCAAGTCGTCCTGTGGCAAAGAGAGGTTCGACTGTTGTTCCGCCGATTCCTACCGTGAAAAGTTGGTCGCTGGCTGGTTGTCCTGCCGACGGAACTGTGGTGTATGCTGCGTTGGAGGCGTTGCTTCTGAACTGGCTTGCCTCAAGCGACCTACCGACTAGGAACAGGTATTTCTCTGATGGCGATGCTTCGTATATAGCCTTGCAGAACCGGCGGATTGCTGCTGGATTTCTGCCCACTCCGTATGCGTACTGGTCGTAAAGTTGGGCGACATCGGCTACAAGAGCCTTGTAACCAGTTGTATTTCTATATTGTGCATACTGTTCGCAGACTGAAATGTATTTGCTGTGGGTGACAATTATGTAGTCGGCACTTGGCGTTCGCGAAAGGTAGTCGATGAACTTGTTGTCGGACGACACTTTCCTTATTGCCGCTGGTGACTGGTAGCCTTCCTCGCCGACCAACAGCATTCGTCTTTCTGTATCGGTATGACCGACAAGCGCCTTTATTGTGCCTTCGGTGGTCGTTATGCGCTCGTGGTTTGTAAGGTCGTACAAGATAGCTCCGCTACCTGCTGCAAAGTTGGTTATTTCCAAGTAGTCGCGGTTGTCGGAGGCATTTGCAGGAAGCGTAAAGGCAAACGAATTTGCATTTTCAAAATTCCAGTTGTGCGGATAGTTTATGTCGATGTATGAAACGGCATTCTTGTCGTTTTCGTTGTAGTCGGTCTTGAAAGCCAGAACGGTAGATGCCGACATTGCCGAACTTGGAACGGCAAATCTTCTCCGAATGAATTCGTATCCACGGTATGTGGTGTCGATATAGGTTGTTCCTTGTAGCTCGACTGTAAGGTGGTGCGAGGCATAGTACGACGATGAATTGCTTGCGTTTATACCGCCTACTGCAATTTCTATTTCGGTGTCGGGACCACTGGAGTAAACTCCTGCCGTCGCTATGGTTTTTGAAAGCCCTGCCGAGTTCAGTTCGGTTGCGTCCATCCAGCCTTCCGACTGCGTAATGAAACTTCTTGTGTTGCCTGCATAGTATTTGCCTGCATAGTTGGCGCGCTTGTGCCTAATGCAGTAGTTTTGCCGTGTGGCAATATGGCTGTCGAAGTCGGTTTCGTTGGATAAGGTCATTCGCCTGTTGCCGCTGCTGTAGTTCCAAGTGAGGAAGTAGGTGGCGGTATCGTTATAGAAACTGATGTCGGGATTTATCATACTTTCGGGCGAATCGTAGAATTCGTACTCGTCTGCGGCGCGATTTTTCTCTCCGTAGAATTCTATGTAGCCGTTTGTGCTAAGTGTTCCGTCGCTGTTTACGCCGTTGATGTGAATGTACTGTTCCTCGCCGTTGTGGAAAATCTGTATGTGGTTGGCATTGATAAGGTTTACGGGAACATCCGCCGAAACGAGCTGCGAAGTGGAAACCCTGTACACGCCGTCCTTTGTCACTTGAATCTTGAAATACTGCTGGTTGTAGTTAATCCACGAGTTTTCCTGCGCCAGCAGGTTGTACGACACAAGCAGGACAGCGATTGCTAATGACAGATATTTGACGAGGTGGCTCATTTCCTACATTTTGCTGTATGTTTCTTTCTTCTTCACGTTGAAGCAATAACTGAGTGAAAATACGTGCGAGTACAATGCAATGCTCTGGTTTCCAATGTCGGTAAAGGCATAATCGAGACGTACTCCGTAGAATTTCACGCCGACACCGATATTAGGCTGCCACGAGAAAGTGTTTTTGCCGTCGTAGTCGGGAACGGTCTGGAAGTTGTTGAAACCGCAGCGAAGGAAAACCAAGTCGTTGTAGCCGAGTTCAAGTCCGAATGTCGGGTCTATGCTTAATGCCTTGCTGCGAATGAGCGTACTGCGTTTGCCGTCGAAGGTTGTCACAAGGTCTATTTCTGGGTAAATCGTGAATTTTTCCTTGATGGTGAACAAATATCCTGCACCGAGCATAAGACGTGGCACTGTGACTTCAACACCGTTTACTGGAATTTCGTTGCCAGTTTCGGTAAATACATCTTCTAGCAGTTCGCGGTTGTAGTTCCAAGCGTTGAAAGTTCCGATTCCGTCGCGAAGCACTGCACCGAAACGCCAAGCCTTGTAGTCGTATCTGGCAGCAAAGTCGAGGCCGAAGCCTACAGCGTGAGCAAATTCACCGACATTCCTGTAGATAATCTTCACGTTTCCGCCAACGCTCAACCCTTCAACTGGCAAAGTATGCGAGTACGACGCTATAAATGCGTAGTCGGCTATGGAGAAAGATGTAATGTTGTCGTAGTTGATGTTTCCGTTGGCATCGATGAGGTTCAGTGTGTTGGGGATGTCGTCGACACCGAAGCGGACCATCGAAAGCGCTACTGCCGATTTGTCGTCAATCTTGTATCCTGCGCCCACAAAGTCGTATTTTGATATGCCGGCGAAGTATTCGGAGTGCATTGCGCCAATTTCAATTTGCTTGTCGAGGCTTGTAAGTGCGGCAGGATTCCAGTAGTTTGCAGAAATATCGTTGGTGGAGGAAATTACGGCTGTTCCCATACCCAATGCTCTGGCACCCACGCCAATAGATAGGAATTCGTTGCTATATTTTGCTACTCCCTGTGCATTTAAAAAATTTACAGCGGTTGCTAATAACACAAATAATGCTAATTTTGCAGTCGTTTTCATCAGTCAAATTTTACGTTGCAAAGAAAACGAATTTAAACGACAACTTATTATATATTTTAAAAAAAAGGTATGAATAAGATAAAAGCAGCATTTCCATCGTTTGTGACTTCGCTGAATATGGTCTGTGGAGTGTGCGCTTCGGTGCTTGCAATGCAAGGCGAGACAAGGCTTGCCGTAGTGCTGATAATTTTGGCGGCTGTATTCGATTTCTGCGATGGTTTTGTGGCGCGACTGCTAAATTCGGTATCGGAATTCGGCAAGCAGATGGATTCTTTGTCCGACCTTATCAGTTTCGGAGTGGCTCCGTCGGTTATAATGTACGAATTTGCTGTGTCGAACGGACTTTTTTCGCATTATGTGGCACTTTTCGTTTTGCTGATTGCCGTATTTTCGGGACTTCGTCTTGCAAAATTCAACATCGACCCCGAGCAGACGACCGAATTCAAGGGTTTGCCAACACCTGCTTCGGCATTGTTTGTAATTTCGGTTTGCTACTATTGTAAGACAAGTGATGCCACTTTGGCTCAAGCACTTACCTCGCAGGCTGCCGTTATTGCCGTGGTGGCTTTTGTCTGCATAATGATGGTGGTAAATCTACGCTTGTTCTCAATGAAGATTAAAATGCTGAAAATAAAGGCGATAATCTGGCAACTAATCCTTGTCGCATCGTTGGTGGCGTTTGTGTGCATCTTCGGTGTGCTCGGTTTGGCATTTACCATTATTTTGTATGTTATCTTATCGATAATCAGGAATATAATTAATCGTGATAATTCCCATGGCGACACGGCATGCCACGTCGCTACAGAATCATCAAATAATAAATAATCGAATTTTCAAATCATCAAATTTTCAAATCTTTAAACCTTGAACTTTAAACTTTGAACCTGAAACTTAGAAACTAAAAAACATATTGTCATGAAATTTTACGCTCAAATCAATGTTATGCCGCTTAAGGCTTTATTGGACCCACAGGGAAAGGCTGTATTGAACAGTGCTGTTAAGACTGGTTTCGAGACTCTCCGCAATGTTCGCATTGGCAAGCATATAGATGTTGAAATAGAGGCATCTAACGAGGCAGAAGCCAGCAAGAAGATTGACGAATTCTGCAGCAAGGTTCTCGTCAACCCGATAATCGAATCCTACGAGTTCACTATTGCCGAGGTAAAGTAGCATTTTGACCTGCTTTTAGGTTTGGGAATATGATAGGCATATTTCCCGATATTCGTATAGTCTGATGAAGAGATTTGGCTTCAGCATATTTGTTGTTGTACTTGCAAGTCTGCTTGTGCTGGCTTGTGCCAAGCAGATTGCACTCACTGGCGGCAAGAAGGACGTTACTCCGCCTGAAATGCAGGTCGCATCACCGGCAAACGGCTCTACAAACTTTTCTTCGAAGCGTATAGTTGTGAAATTCAACGAGTACATAACGCTCAACGATGTCTCGTCGAAACTTATTGTGTCGCCGCCGATGGAAGAAAAGCCCGTCGCAGTGGTCAGCGGCAAGAAATTGAAGATTACGCTCAATCCTTCGCAACTGAAGCCAAACACAACCTACTGCCTGAATTTTAACGATGCTGTTGCCGACATCAACGAGAACAACGCCTTGAACAGTTTCGTCTATGCGTTTTCTACTGGCGATGATATTGACTCGCTGTCGTTTGCAGGAACGGTATTCGATGCCTTTACGCGTAAGCCAGTTGATGATGCGTGGGTAATGCTCTACAGCGATTTTTCCGACACCGCCGTTTCGACAACTATGCCCGACTACATCACTAAGGTCAACAAGCAGGGAAATTTCCGTATAAACTTTGTGGCAGAAAACGACTACAAGATTTTTGCTTTGCGCGACAACAATTCCAACTTCATGTTCGATCTTCCCGAGGAGAGCATTGCTTTCATTGACAGTACTTTCCGTCCGTCGGTTGAAATAAGTTATGATACATTGAAGTCGAAAAAGGATACTCTCACCGATTCCATTGTCACAAAGAGCCATTTCTTACCTGACGACATCAAGATGCTGATTTTCAAGGAGGACAAGACACCGCAGTTTTTCAAGTCATCGAAACGATTGAAACGCAACAGATTTGAGTTTGTATTTAACTTTACGCAATACGAAAAATACAAGTTTACCGTTCCTGGTGACGATTCGGCATTTGTGTGGGCAAAGGAAAATCCCGATACGGTATTTTTGTGGCTGAAGGATACTGCATTAATTGCTTCCGATACGCTGAAAATCCTTGCCGAATACGTTGATCCTGCTTTCCCCGATTCTGTACACAATGATACGCTGAAGTTCCGCAAGCAGGACAAACTTTTTGCCGATACTGTGCTGACAATGAAACTTTCCAAGGAAAAACGTCCCGATGCCGACTATTGCATTTCGTTTTCATTGCCGATAGAATCGTTTGACACTTCACTGCTGAAACTTTATGGTGCTGTAGATACATTGTTCGAGGAGATGGATTTCAAGGTGGAAAAGGATTCTTCCTGTCCGCTCAACTTGAGGGTCGTTGCCGAGATTGCCGAAGGGCGCAAGTACAAGATTGTGGCTGATTCTGCTTTTGCAACTTGTATCTATGGTTATGCGAGTATGCCCGATTCTGTGGAGGTTGTCCCTATGCGCGAAACCGATTTTGGCGCGTTGAAGGTTCTGTTTCAGGACGATAAGCCATACCTTGTTGAGTTGCTACAGAGCGATAAGGTGAAGGCTCGCAGTGCGGTTGCCGACAGGCAGGTTTCGTTTGTGTATCTGTCGCCTGGCAAGTACGACATTCGCATTATCAACGACGAGAATGCCAATGGTCGCTGGGACACGGGCGACTATACGCAGCATAGGCAGGCAGAAGATGTCTTCTATTATCCGCAGCCTTACGAAATCCGCAGCAGTTGGGAACACGAGGTGACGATAGAGAACAATTAAAACTTCCGATTATGAAAATCATCTGCATAGGAATGAACTACAAGGCGCACATTGCCGAACTCAACCTTCCTTATCCCGAAGCACCCGTCTTCTTTATGAAGCCCGATTCTTCGCTTTTGAAGGGCAACAAGGTCTTCTTTATCCCCGACTGGACGGAAAATCTGCAGTATGAACTTGAGGTTGTGTATCGCATAAGCCGTCTGGGCAAGCATATTCAGAAAAAGTTTGCCTACCGCTACTACGACGCAGTTGCACTTGGTCTCGATCTTACTGCCCGCGACCTTCAGGAAGATTGTCGTCGCCGTGGTTTGCCGTGGGAAATATGCAAGTCGTTCGACGGTTCGGCGGTTTTGTCGGAATTTGTGCCTTTGGAGGAACTTCCCGACAAGAACAGCATTGATTTCCGCCTTCTGAGCAACGATGTTGAAGTTCAGCACGGCAACACTTCCGATATGCTTTTCTCCATCGATGATATTATTGAGCACGTGTCAAAGTATATGACGCTTAAAATCGGTGATTTGATATACACAGGCACTCCGCTTGGCGTTGGCAAACTCGAAATCGGCGATAAACTCAAGGCCTATATGGGCGAGCAGAAACTGATTGATATGAAGGTGAAATGAATGGGCTAAAAGGCTAACAGTCTTGCAGTCTCACAGGCTAACAGCCAGACTGCTCGACTGGTCTTCTTTCTGACACCCAGCCCACTTTGAACTGTAAAATCGCGTCATGGCGCGATTCAACAAGAAACAGCGCAGCCATTCAAACATTAACCACGAATGACACGAATCTGCACTAATGTGTTCGCTACGCTCACGTTGAACTTTAAACTTTGAACGGCGTAGCCATCAAACTTAGAAACGGCTTTAGCCACAGAACGGCGTAGCCCTCAACGAAGTTAAACGTTGCAGGCATTCAAACGTCGAAGCCATTCAATCTTGTCTCTTTTGCAAAAATTAGCGTGTAATTCGACATTAAAAATTAGCGTGTAATTCTTTGTTAAAAATTAGCGTGTAAAATTCATTATTCCTTTTGTTGTTTAAAATATTATAAATAAATGTATTAACGTATATTAATTGAAAATTAAAATATTTTTTTGCAAATAAATAGAGTGTAATATTTGAAAATAATTTCTAATTTTGCAAAAAAAATAAATGAATATATGGCAACTGAATCGGAAAAATTAGCATCATCGCTTGAGGTGCTGAGGAAATTGCAGCAGGACGGACATACTTTTGTTGTTTGCGCTAAGGACATATCGCGTACGCATCTTGTCCGCCTGGTTGACAATGGCTTTCTCGAAAAGGTTATAAATGGTTGGTACATACCGTCTGAGCCGACTGCACAGCGTGGCGATACTACGGCTTGGTATATTTCATATTGGACATTTGTGGCCCAATACCTTAAAGACAGACTTGGGAATGCGTGGAGCCTTTCGCCTGAGCAGTCGCTTGATATACTCACTGGTAATTGTTGTGTTCCGAGACAGTTGATTGTGCAATAGTGTCGTTCAACTGATTCACGGATGTAGCATATTCCTTTTGAAGTCAAATTGTGCCGAAGAGATTTGTGTAGAACAAAATTATGGACTTAATGTATATGGTATTTCGGAAGCCATTATAATGGTTGCACCGACTTTTTTTCAGCGTGAACCGGTAACGGCGAGAGCGGCGCTGTCGGCAGTGAAAGATTCGTCCGATATGCTTAGGTTTCTTTTAGATTCGGGAAAAACAGTGAAAGCAGTGGCAGATAATTCCAAGGCAGACAAAATCAATAAGATCTCCAATAACAGCATTGATGAAGCTTCGGGTATTAAGAGCTTATCAGGACATTTGCAAAAGACTTTCTCCACATGGAAAGAGACGGTTGAATATCTTATACGCTACAAGGATTATGCTTATGTGGCATAATATGCGAGAAACTGTTTTGCATTGCCGTCCTGAAACTAATGCTGCAGTTGGTATGGATTTGTACATGAAGGATGTTGACGAGAGATACAAGCACGATGCATATCATTCGTTGTCAATAGAGGGTTATCAAGTTACGGAGGAGCTGATTGAAAAGGTAAAAAGTGGGAAATGGAATCCTAAAACCAGCAAATCGGATGCGAAAACTCGTGATGCGCTTGCTGCGCGTGGTTATTGGCAGGCATTTCAGGTGGTAAAGGAAAGTATTATGTCGGTTTTGTCGGGGATGAATCCTGGCAAAGTTGTTGAGACTGATCATCGTAAATGGTATCAGGAGATGTTTGCGCCTTGTGTTGCAGCAGGGATAATCAAGCCGATTGATGTTGCCGGTTATCGTGCAGGTCAGGTTTTCATACGGCATTCGATGCATACGCCATTGAATTCGGATGCGGTAAGGGATACGATGCCAGTGCTTTTCGAGATGCTGAAGCAGGAGGAAGATGCATGGGTAAGGGCTGTGCTGGGACATTTTGTTTTTACATTCATACATCCCTATTATGATGGAAATGGCCGTATCGGTCGTTTTTTGATGAATGTTATGCTTGCATCGGGCGGTTATCGGTGGACAATTGTTCCTGCCGATATGCGTGATGTTTATATGACGGCATTGGAAAAGGCAAGTGTCGAAGGTGATATTAGGGATTTTGCCGAGTTCTTGGCCACTATGGTAAAAAAGAATCTTGGGTAAAGATTCCTGTTTGCTACAGCCGTTTGTACAGGCGCAAAATTTTGCGTCTCAACATAAACCGCGCAGCCATTGAAACCGCGCAGCCATTGAAACGGCGAAGCCACAGAAACGCCGAAGGCATAGAAACGGCGAAGACATTGAAACGCCGCAGGCAAAATAAATTCTTCAATCGTAATTCTAAAATCGTAAATAATTCTTATCTTTGCCCTGTAAATTTTAACCGAATGTAGTACAATCGCGTCATGGCGCGATTCTACAAAAATCAAATCCTCAAATCCATCAAATTTTGAATTTGAATAATTAACATAAACTATTAATAATGAGAAGAATATTTACTCTTTTCCTATTCGCTATATTATTGGGTGGCTATGCGATGGCATACAAATTTTCGGCTGTGTGCAGTAGTGGACATACCTTGTACTACAATGTAACATCATTCAATGAACCTTATACGGTGGAGGTCACTGGGCAAATGCCAGTTGGTTATGAATATGCTTATAGACCGACAGGCGACCTTGTAATCCCAGAAACTGTTACATACAATGGCGTAACATATTCAGTTACGAAGATTGGAGATTATGCATTTAATACATGTACTGGACTTACATCTGTAATAATCCCCAGTACTGTTACATTTATTGACATATCAGCGTTTGGGGATTGTATTGGGTTGACATCGGTTACAATTCCCAGTTCGGTGACTGTTATTGAAGATTGGGCGTTTTATAGATGTAGCAACTTGACGTCAATTACAATCCCCAGTTCGGTGACAAGTGTTGGTAGTTCGGTATTTGGAGATACAGGATGGTACAACAATCAACCTGATGGAATATTGTATTTGGATGGAATATGTCTTGGATATAAAGGTAATAGACCGACAGGCTCTTTAACTATAGATGAAGGAACAAGATGTATTGCCGATTATGCATTTTTGAGTTGTAACGAACTGACATCGGCAACTATTCCGAATTCTGTTGTCAACATTGGATTTAATGCATTTTGTTTTTGTAGTGGGCTGACAGAACCTGTATATAATGCCAATTGCTTTGCTTATTTTCCCGACGGATACGCAACAGAATATACTATACCGGATGGAATACGGCAGATTTGCGGAAGTGCGTTTATGAGTTGCACTGGCTTGACTTCGGTTACAATACCGAATTCTGTAGTACGAATTGACTCTCAGGCATTTTCTGGGTGTAGCGGTTTGACTTCTATTACAATTCCCAATTCAGTGACGAGCATTGGTGATGGTGCTTTTAATGGTTGCAACGGGATAACAGAGCCTTTATACAATGCCAATTGCTTTGCTTATTTTCCTGGTGGCTATGCAACAGAATATATTATACCAGACGGAATCCAACAGATTGCAGGAAGAGCATTTTCTTATTGCAATGGCTTGACATCCATTACAATTCCCAGTTCTGTTACAAGCATTGGAAGTTCTGCATTTTCTGGTTGTAGCGGACTGACAGAGATTACAATACCCAATTCTGTCACAAGCATTGGTGAAGATGCATTTTCCGGCTGTAGAGGTCTTACATCTGTTACAATCGGCAGTTCGGTTGCAATTGTAGAAAGATATGCGTTTAGTTGGTGTAGTGGGCTTGAAAGTATTGTTTCTCACAATGTATATCCACCAACCATATATGGAAATAGTACTTTTGAATATATTAATTCGTCGGTTATCGTGTCGGTTCCTTGCGGAAGCAGGCCAATTTACATGGCAGATGAGAATTGGAGAACATTTAATATGGTGGAGTCTGCGGTAAGGTATTCAATTTCTGTTTTGAGTTCAAACGGAAATTATGGAACAGCAGCTCTTATTCAAGAACCGACTTGTTCAGTGATGAGTGGAATTATTTCTGCAACACCAGCCGAACATTACCACTTTGTTTCGTGGAACGACGGCAACACGGAAAATCCGCGCACAATTACCGTAGAAAGCGATACTACATTTACCGCAACGTTTGCAATTGATAGGTTCACGATTACGGTTGAGTCTGACGATATTGAAATGGGTACGGTCAGCGAAGGAGGCACCTACGACTACGGTACTGAGATACAGATTTCGGCCACACCAAGAGAGACCTATACCTTTGTCGCTTGGAACGACGGCAACACCGACAACCCACGCATCGTAACAGTTACAAGCGATGCAACCTATATCGCGTCATTCATTCATGCAACTGGAATAGACGAAAGCATTGCGACCGAAATCGCTATCTTTCCGAATCCTGCCACCGACATTCTTAATATCACATCATCGGAAACAATTTCGGAAATCGAAATTGTAAATGTGATGGGTCAGGTGGTAAGGCGCATTGAGGTAAACGCAGATAATGCGGTTTGTGATGTGGAAGAATTGAAGGCAGGGGTGTATGTGGTACGCATCCATGCGGCTTCGGCTACGCTCAGTGTGCGGAAATTCATAAAGGAATAGAATGTTTTGTGGTCAATTGTAGGGTTTGGTTTCAAACCATACCCTACAATTGACCACAAAAACATATAACCATCAAGGACGGTTCAACGCCGTCCTTTTTTATTTGTGGTTAAACCCAAATCGGTCGTTAGAAAATATAGAAAGTTGTGGTCGGTCTTGTAAATTATTGTTATACAGGTATTTATAAATCAAATTTTCTAATGACCGCCATTA
>CAJOEG010000065.1 GCA_905233405.1 uncultured Bacteroidales bacterium
AATCTCAACAAGGCCGAAGTGGAAAACATCGACTACATCCGCGATACTACCGACAAGTTGATTGTTGAAGTTTACGATGCCGCTTGCGAAAGATATGCCGACCTTGAGTTTGAAGACCGTCTGAAACTCTTGAACGAGCTTGGCTTCAACGTACAGCAAGTTGTCCGCAAGCCACGTCTACGCAAGCAGGAGGAGATGGCTGCGCAAAAGGCCGAATCTCAGCTGCAAATACCTCTTTTCTAACAGATGAGAATTTTTCTCGTTGGCTTTATGGGTGCAGGCAAGTCGGTAATTGGTCGACGCCTCGCAAAATCATTGAACCTTTCATTCTACGACCTCGACGAGGAGATTGAATCCCGCTACAGGATGTCGGTGTCGACAATTTTCCAGAAGTACGACGAGGCTTGTTTCCGTAAACTTGAAACTTCCGTTCTTGCCTCATTTTCCGAAAAGGATAACTTTGTGCTTTCGTGCGGCGGCGGTACGCCTTGCTTCGGCGACAATATGGAACTGATGAACAAACTTGGCACTACCATATATATAAAGTTGCCAGCCAACGAACTTGCTGGGCGGATTGCCAATTCCTACCACAAGCGTCCGCTTACCGAGGGCAAGTCTGACGAAGAACTTGAATGTTATGTGAGGGAAACGCTCAATGTTCGCGAGCAGTTCTACTCTATGGCAAAGATTACCGTTGATGGTTCAGGAACTGATAAGGATGTGGTGGTGGAAAGGGTGTTGGAACTATGTTTGGGATTATAGGTTAGTTGTTCGTCGTTTCCTGAATGTAATGGTTCGAGAAAAGTCGAATAAATGTTAATATTTACATAAATAAAATCCTCCTTATTTCTCTCAAATCAAAAAAATAGGTATTTTTGACAAAAATTTTTAAACATAATTCATTATGAATGTATTAATCATTGTTATTGTATCGACCGTTTTGGTCATATTGTTTTTGTGTGGATTCAAGGTTGTTCGTCCTACCCACAGGGCATTGGTCGAGAGACTTGGTAAGTATCATCATTTTGCAAATCCCGGTTTGCACTGGATTATTCCTATTATCGACCGAATATACCGTGTGAATGTCACTGAGCAGATGGTTGATGCCGACCCGCAGGAAATCATCACCAACGACAACCTGAACGCAACCGTTGATGCTCAGATTTATTTCCGCGTGCGCGAGGACGAACAAAGCGTAAAGAACTCGCAGTACAACGTGTACAACTATCAGGTGCAGATAGTTAACCTTGCTCGTACAACCTTGCGTAATATTATAGGTACGCTCACTTTGAAGTCGGCAAACAGCGAGCGCGGACGTATCAACACCGAACTGCACCAGATTCTGTCGGAAGAGACTACCGACTGGGGTATTTCGATTGTACGTGCCGAACTGAAACAGATTGACCCTCCGCAGGATGTTCAGGCTACTATGAATAAGGTCGTAAAGGCCGAGAACGAAAAGATTGCCGCAATCGACTATGCTACTGCAGCCGAAACCGAGGCAGATGGTGTTAAACGTGCAAAAATCAAGGAGGCTGAAGGTTTCCGTCAGGCAAAGATTTTGAGCGCAGAAGGTGAAGCAGAAGCCATCAGGCTTGTAAACGAGGCTGCAGAAAAGTATTTTATTGGTAACGCTCAGATTTTAAGGAAGATTGAGGCTGTTGAGACATCTCTTAAGAACAACGCTAAGATTGTCGTTCCATCTGATTCCGATTTGGTTAATGTGATTGGCGAGATGGCTGGCGTATTGCCGTTGGAGAAGAAGGGGAAAAAGGCAGAATAGATTTTCTAACTTATTAGTACAAAAAAAGCCCGACAACATCGGGCTTTTGCTTTATATTGTCATGGCTTTTACTTTGTCAATTCATAAAGTATGTCTAATTTCGGAGTAAGGATTATTTCCGTTCTGCGGTTTTTTGCACGTGCTTCGGCAGTTTTTGAATCATCTATCGGTAGGTAGCAGCTGCGTCCCGAAGCTATAAGTCTTACAGGGTCGATTTTCGAATTTGCCAAAATTATCTTTACGATGGAGGTTGCACGCTTTGTGCTGAGATCCCAGTTGTCCTGTATGTTGCCATTACCACTGTATGCAAGGTCGTCGGTATGACCTTCTATTGTAATATTTACGTCCTGATTGGTTTCAAGGACGGTTGCCAATTTTTTCAAAGCGTCCTGTCCCTTGGGGTCAACATCCCACTTCCCTGACTTGAAAAGCAGTTTTTCGTCTAGCGAAACATAAACCTTGCCTTCTTTCTGAGTTATCGACAATCCCTTGCCTTCAAAACCAGAAAGTGCTTCCGAAACTTTGCTCTTCAGCGCGTTCATTGCCGAGTCCTTTGCGTTCAGGATTGCTTGAAGTTCGGCAACTTTGGCAGTCTTGGAATCGAGTTCGGAATTCTTGCTGCTAAGTTCGTTGCGTTGTGATTCAAGCAGACAGTTCTTTTCGTTCAATTCTCTTTCCTTTTGTTCGGTGATAAGTTTCATTGCTTCAAGTTTGGCTCTTTCCTGCATCAGGCTCGATTCGAGATTCCTAAGTTCATCCTCCTTTGCCTGAAGTTCGTCGCGCGATTTCTGCAGGGCTGCCATTGCCTTTTGCTGTTCGCTGTCGGCACTGGCGCGGAGTTTCTCCTGATTTTCGAGAAGCTGGTTGTAAAGCAAACTTATCTTGTCGTACTGCTGCGTGAGTATTCTATACGAGTTGCTCTTGATGGCGGTGTCGGCGACAAGGGTGGATATTTCTCGCTCGTTCTTTTTGATGGTAGCTTTCAATTCGTTGTTTTCGGTAACAAGGTCTTCGTTTTGCTTCTTTAGTTCGGTACGTTCCTTTTCGCAGTTTTCCTTTTCTGCCTTGACATCCTCGAATTGTTTTGCCGGCACACACGAGAACAAAATTCCAGATACAACAGTAACTAAAAGTATTGTTCTTGTCAATGAACTGATTTTCATACAAATAAATTTTTAAATATTAAGATTACAAATATATTAACGACCAAAATATCATCAGCATTTTACCTGTTAAATTTATTTACAATTTTATGTTAATATTTGTTTGCAAGTATCGTTTTATTTTTTGTACTTTTGCGGTTTCTAAAAAATATTGTAATTGGATTAATGGTATGTCGTATAAGTTTTTAGACGAAATAGACTTTCCTGTCGACTTAAAGCGGGTAAATTTAGCCGATTTACCTCAAGTCTGTGATGAGCTTAGACAGTTCATCATAGAGTCGGAGGCCGTTAATCCTGCGCATTTCGGAGCAAATCTTGGCGTTATTGAACTTACCGTTGCCCTGCATTACGTATTTGATGTGCCAAACGACAACCTGATTTGGGATGTCGGACATCAGGCTTACGGACACAAAATTCTTACTGGTCGTCGCGGTTCGTTCAAGACGAACAGAACCTACAAGGGCATAAGTGGTTTCCCGTCGCCAGCCGAAAGCAAATACGATAGTTTTGGCGTAGGTCATTCGTCTACAAGCATTTCTGCTGCACTTGGAATGGCTGTTGCCGCCAAGATGCACGGAAGCAATGAAAGGACAATTGCGGTTATTGGTGATGGCGCACTTTCTGGTGGCGAAGCGTTCGAAGCTCTCAACAATGCCGCCGTATGCAATCCGAATCTGCTTATTGTTCTGAATGACAATAAAATTGCAATAGATGAAACTCCGGGTTCGCTTCGCGAATACTTGACCGATATTTCTACATCAAAGACTTACAACAAGGTTAAGGACGATGTTTGGCGTTTCCTCGGTAAGGTAAATAAGTTAGGTCCGGATGTTAGACATTTCACACAGCGTATCGACAATGCGGTGAAGTCAATAGTGATGAAGCAGAGCAATGTATTCGAGTCGATGAACATCAGGTATTTTGGTCCAGTTGACGGACACGATGTACTGTCGCTTGTAAAGTTATTCTCCGACTTGAAAGACATCAACGGCCCGTTGCTGTTGCACCTTATCACCCAGAAAGGCAAAGGATTCAAGCCTGCTGAAGAAAATCCTCGCGAGTGGCATGCTGCTCCTGGAAAGTTTGAAGTCGATACTGGAAAACTTGTCGATACGGAAGAAAATCCGATGGCAGCACAAAAATTCCAGGACGTATTCGGCGACGCTTTGCAGAAATTGGCGCGTGACAATAAAAATATTGTAGCGATTTCGCCAGCAATGGTTTCTGGAAGCGGGCTTGCGAAAATGTTCAAGGAGTTCCCCGACAGATGTTTTGATGTTGGAATCTCCGAACAGCACGCAGTTACTTTTGCCGCTGGGCTCGCAACAAAGGGAATCGTACCTTATTGCTGTATATATAGTACATTCGCACAGAGGGCTTTCGACCAGATTGTTCACGATGTGGCATTGCAGAACTTGCACGTTGTAATGTGCCTCGACAGGGCGGGACTTGTCGGAAAGGACGGTGCAACTCACCACGGAGCATTCGACATTTCTTTCCTCAGGTGCATTCCTAACCTTGTGATTTCGGCACCTATTGATGAATACGAGTTCCGTAACCTATTATATACGGCGCAACTAGAGAAGAACGATTTCCCGATTGTGATACGTTACCCTAGAGGAAAGTCATACAATCCGAAGTCGGAAATAGAGTTCTCGGAAGTCGAAATAGGCAAGGGAAGATGTCTCCGTCACGGCGAAACACTTGCTATTATTACTATAGGTACGGCTGGGCAGATTGCAATAAGTGTTGCCGACAGGCTTCGTGATGATGATAATATAAGTGTCTCTATATATGATATGGTATTCGCAAAACCAATTGACACAGATTTGCTTAAGGAAGCTTGCGAAAGCCATAAGTATTTGGTCACAATCGAGGACAATGCCCTTATGGGAGGCTTCGGCAGCGAAGTGCTTGAGTTTGTTTCCGATAATGACTACGACGTGAAAGTTAAACGTTTTGGCATCCCTGACCATTTTGTAATGCACGGGACTCAGGACGAATTGATAAGGGAATGTGGCTACGATGCCGATTCCGTATATGGTTGGATAAAAAAAAGGTTATTTAGTTAATATATTTTTTAAATGATGAAAAAACTGTTATTGTTAATTGTTTGCGTGGTTTTCTGCTTAGGCATGTATTCACAGAAATCTAACAAAGTCTTTATGAAAAGTTTCTATGATGCGTGTTCCTATATGTATGAGGATAACTATAGTGTTGCTTTGGACTACTGGAAGAAAGCCGAGGACAAAGATCCAGAAAACCCGAATGTATGGTATAATATGGGAGTTTGTTTGAAAAACTCATCGAAGGACAGGGAATTGGCTGTTGAGTATCTGACAAAGGCCTTGGATTATACAAATCCTAATTACGTTCGTAGTGACCATACGGAACGTACTGTTCCTATTGATTGCTACTTGGAACTCGGTATTGCTCTTCGTATGGTTGGCAAGTACGACGAAAGTAATGAAATGCTTAACAGGGCTAAAGAAGTCGCTGCAACGAATGGAAGGGCAGATTTGACGGAAAAAACTGCTGATGAGTTGGAAATTACCGAAAATGCCCAAAAGATAAAGACGCAGAAATCCTGCAGCAGAACAGAATTGTATAATGTGGGAAGTGTTATAAACTCAGAGTACTCTGACCATTCGCCAATCATTACTTGCGATGGTCAGACTTTGTATTTCACTTCTAAAAGACCAAATATACTTAATTCTGAAGAAGATGAGAAAATTTATGTAGCACACAAAAAGGATAATGGCGAATGGTCAACTCCAGATATGCTGCCTGCACCGATTAATTCAAAAGGAAAGAATGAGTCTGTTGTTTCGGTATCGAGCGATGGAAACCAATTGTATTTCTTCCGTTCTGGTTCGGCACTTCAAGGTAGTTTGTTCGTTTCTGAAAAGAAAGACAATGGAGCATGGGGAAAGCCAAAACAGTTGAATTCCGACATCAATACAAAGTACAGGGAGTCGCACATTGCAATAGCTCCAGATGGTAACAGTATGTATTTCACAAGCGATCGTCCTGGTGGATTCGGTGGACTCGACATTTATGTCATTAAGAAACTTCCAAACGGCAAGTGGTCGGAACCGCAGTTGCTTCCTGAAGAAGTAAACACACCTAAGGACGAAGAATACCCATTTGTTCATCCCAATGGTTCAACCCTTTATTTCAATTCTAAGGGACACGAAAACGTTGGTGGGTACGATGTTTTCTACTCGAAAATAAGTGATGACGGTACATATTCTAAGGCAGAAAGTATGTGTAGCCCGATTAATACTCCCGACAACGACATCTGCTATTCTCTTAGTTGTGATGGCAAGACTGCCTACATAGCAGCAATACGTGAGGATACAAAGGGAGAATATGACATATATGTAATAAACGACGTAACTACGGAAGAAAATCTTATTGTGTATACTGGTAAAGTAAGATATGCCGACAATGCAATCCCTAAGGGCGTTTCTGTTTGGGTAAAGGATAAGACCACAGGTGAAGACCTTGGTTCGTACGAGGTTGATGAAAATGGCGAATACTTATGCTATTTACAGCCAAAGGACGAATATTCGTTGACATATTCGAAAAATGGAGAAACATTGCAGGAATCTGATAAGACTCCGACCAATGATGAGGCTGAAAGCTTTAAGCGTATGGGAGCTCCTGTTGCATTGGAAGATGTTGTATTACCTCTCTTGAACAAGGAAACAGAAGTGGCAGTTGCTGAAGAAGGACTTACAAATAATGGTGCAGAAGCATTGGACGATGTACTCAAGACTGTAAAGGATATGAAGGATGAGTCAAGGGAAATGGTCGTAAACATTGAACATAATGAAAGCGAAATACCAAGAGATTCTCAGCAGATGAAGAGTGTGTTGGATTATTTGTCCGGAACTGTTAACACATCAGATATTACCTATAATAATAAGCCGAGCGATAAGAACGTATATAATGTAAAGGTATCATACGGCGATATGGCAGGAAACGATTTGTATGGCGGACCGAAGAATAACCTTTCGGATACGGTTGAAATTAGCTATATATATTTCGACTTCGACAAGTCGGACATTATGGATAAATACAAAGAAATTTTGGACAATTTGTCGGAATATATGAAGGATAATCCTGGTTGTAAGATTGAAATAGGCGGTCACACCGATAATGTTGGTACTGACGATTATAATTTGTTGCTTTCTGGTCGTCGTGCAAGGGCTGTCAAGGATTACTTGGTTGCAAAAGGTGTAAAGCAGGATAAGGTCATTGAGAAGAAGTACGGTGAAGGCAGTCCTATTGCAAGCAATAGTTCAAGCAGTACAAGAAAACTCAATCGTCGTGTAGAATTCAAGGTGCTTGAGCAGGGTTCCGAGAAATACTTGAAGGTTGTTAAATAAAATGCAAGTGTCTCTAAGTTTATAATCTTTAGAACATATATCTAAAATAACCTTTTTAGTCCGTTGCATCAAACAGATGCAACGGTTTTTTTTGTGTATGCCGTGTAATATGATAAACGCTGATAGATATTATTGCTATATTTTGCCTTGTTTTATGTAATTTCTATAAACGATTCAATATTGTGCTATTCAGTGAGTTAAATGCTTTTTTCCCATTTTTTTTATTTTTCCTCTAAAGAAAAATTATAATATATTGACTATCAACGCCAAATTTTCTTTATTATACTGGCATAAAAATCAATAATTTTTATGTAAGT
>CAJOEG010000066.1 GCA_905233405.1 uncultured Bacteroidales bacterium
ATACAATCTACGGACAGTCCGTGGAACATATACAGCGGACCCATCCACTCGGAGTCACGTTTTGCAAGGTAGTCGTTTACAGTTACAACGTGAACGCCCCTACCCGTCAAAGCATTGAGGAATACCGGCAATGTTGCCACGAGGGTTTTACCTTCACCAGTTGCCATTTCAGCGATTTTTCCTTGATGCAAAACAATACCACCGATAAGCTGAACGTTGTAGTGAACCATATCCCATGTTACTGTGTTGCCGCCTGCAACCCATGAGTTTTTCCAGATAGCCTTGTCGCCTTCAATAGACACAAAGTCGTTCGATGCAGCAAGTTCACGGTCAAAGTCGGAAGCTGTTACCACAAACTCTGCATTTTCCTTGAAACGACGTGCTGTTTCCTTCAGTATTGCAAATGCCTGCGGCAGAATTGTAAGCAGGTGCTCCTCTATTTTCTTATCAATTTTTTCTTCTATCTTGTCAACCTCGTTGAATACCTCTTCGCGTTCCCAGATGTCGAGGTTCTGTGCCTTTTCCTTCAGTTCGGCAATCTTATTTTCCTCGTCCTTGATGTGTTCGTGAATACCTTTGCGAAGTTCCTGAGTACGGTTTCTCAGCTCGTCGTTCGACAAGGCGAGAAATTCGTCTTCGAGAGCAAGTACTTCGTTAAGTATTGGTGTCAGTGCCTTCAAGTCGCGTTCCGACTTGGTTCCGAACATCTTAGACAAAAAACTAATTATACCCATATTTTGTTCTTTAAATTTAAGGTGCAAAGTTACCACTTTTATGTGAATTACGTTGTTTTTTTTTGTTCTTTTGCAATCAAATAAAAACATTTCAAAAAGAAATCACAACAAACTGAATATGACCATGTTGAAAGAAAAAATATTTTTAGGGCTGGCAATACTTGCAATATTTGCTACTGCGTGCAACCGAAATGTCGAATACATAAAATACAGCGGACCGACACAAGGCACGATGTTCAACATCACCTACTGCAGCGACACCAACTACAACAACGAAATCGACAGTCTGCTGAAGGCGTTCTGCCGTTCGCTATCGAACTACGACAGCACTTCGCTCATATCGCGAATAAACCGCAACGAAACCGACTCACTCGACGCTCTTACCGAAGAGTTTTTCAAGGTTTCGAAGGAAGTATGGGAAAACACCGACGGCATTTTCGATGTTACTGTTGCACCGATAGTTAACGCCTGGGGCTTCGGCTGGCAACGCCACGAAACTCACATTCCAGACAGCACAGAAATCGACTCGCTGATACAGCACATTGGCATGGACAAGATCGAAATTGCAGACGGAAAAATAGTAAAGCGCGACCCCAAAATTCAGATAATCACAAATGCCATAGCGCAAGGAATGTCAGTCGATTACATTTCCGATTTTCTTAAGAGCAAAGGAATTAAGAATTTCCTTGTCGAGATTGGCGGTGAAATCTATTGTTCTGGCAAAAATGCAAAGGGCGAAGAATGGAAAATCGGTGTTGACAAGCCAATCGAAGGTAGTGGATACGAATACCGTGAAAACCAAATAAAAATACACATGTCGGACATGGCCGTGAACACTTCGGGCAACTACCGCAAATTTGTTGAGGAAGGTGGCAAGAAGTTCGGACACTCAATAAATCCGACAACTGGCTATCCGGCCGAAAACGAGATGATTAGTGCAACTGTCGCATATCCCGACTGCATACGTGCCGATGCCTACGCAACAGCATTTATGGTTATGGGATCCGAAAAAGCAATGAAAATAGTCGAAAGTATTGACGGCATGGAAGCCTATTTCATAATACACAAGGATGGCGAAACCAAAACTATGGAATCAAGTGGATTTTCGATTTACGAATGATTATTGATTCAAGCAAAAAAAAATCCGACCGCGATGGTCGGATTTTTTTTACGAATGTCTATTGGTTTCAATTACATCATTGATGACCAAAAGCTTGCGTATGCTGTTCCAAGTATTGCGACCCAGATAACCCAGTAAACAATATACAATGCGCTGAGGATAATACCAATTATAGATGTTACCTTACCAGCCTTAAGCATACCCTCACCAGTGTACTGGTCTGGAGCTGCATTATATGCATCTGTTCCTTTCTTTGCCAGAACAAGTCCAACAATACCACAAATTAATCCTACGAAAAAGCATCCAAATACTATGGAGCAAATACCCAATACTAATGCAGCTACTGCATACGGTGCATTCTGTTTTTGAATCTGATCAGTCATATTATTAAATTTTTAATTTTTAGTTTCACAAAGATACATAATAAAGAATATTCAGAAAAAACTTTTTTCCTTTTTTTTAAAACTCTCAACATTTTTATTTTCAAGATTTTACATATTGAATCAAATCAAAATGCAACATTTTGATATACCCAATTGAACAGAAAAGCGACAAGATTGAACCATACAATTATCCAACAGATTCGTTTCGTCATCTTTTTCGTAGCAAATAAAACTATACAGACAATCATAGTTGCAAACCACGCAACCAATGGAGGAAAACAAACAATGCTCCCCCACACATCGCCTTGCAGCAAAAGTATTATCCCGCGCTGAAAACCGCACATAGGACAGCTAAAGCCGAACAACTGCTTGTGAAAACAAGGCAGCATGTGCGAACTTAACCATTCAACTATACTTTCCATATTTCGCAAAATTATGTAAATGCAAGTTAATTGCAAACAAAAAAATGAGTACTTTTGGGGCAAAATTAATTATCATGCGAAAATACGCACTGCTATACCTTATCGTCATTGCTTTTGCCACTAACGCATTTGCGCAGGACGACTTTACTATAGGTCATTTCCAGAACCTACGCGATGCCGACATATATTTTAAAGGTGTTAACACCGCCATAAGACCTGCAACCGGTGTTGAAAACGAAGTTTACGACAGCCTTATCTTCCCCGAGAACGACAAGGTTGATAAAAATTGGTTCGTCCGCAAATTGTTCCACGAACACCTATTTATTATTGGCAACGAAAAATACAAGGTCTATTTCGACCCGATTTTCGACTTCCGCTACAACAGGCTAAACGACCTCTCCGACCCTAACAATCCTGTAATAATCAACGGCTACACTAACACGCGCGGTGCAATAGCCCACGCCAAACTTAGCGAATATGTCTATCTAAACACAAGCATCTACGAAACACAGGCTGTGCTGCCAGCATATATGGCAGAAGTTTACCGAATAAAAGGTAATATTCCAGGACATGCCCGCGTGAAAAAACTCAACGGCTTCTCCCAACGCCTACGGAAATATTTCGTTCCGTCCCATCAAATGCCTCAACTTCACCCTCGGCTACGACTGCCTTTTCATCGGCGACGGCCTGCATTCGATGATACTTTCCGATTACGCAGCACCTATGCCATACATAAAGACAAGCTTCAAGTTCGGAAAATGGGAATACGTAAACCTCGTTACGCGCCTAATGCAGTACAATACGATGCAAAATGTTGAAACAGCCGACAAAACCAGCAAGGTTGCAACATACAACTTTATGATTTACAATCCGCAAAACGGCTGGCAGTTCACTTTCTTCGAACAAAGCATTATAGACCACCGCAACAAGACATTCTGGGGCGGACTTGCGCAGGGAATTCCTGTTGCAAGACTCTTCTACCCTATTTTTGCCGACAATACCAATGCACGATTCGGTGCAAACGTCATGTACGAACACCCCAAAATTGGAATTTTCTACACACAGGCCGCACTGAACACAGACAGGGTTTTAAATATGAACATAGATTCAACTTTCCTATCGTCATCATACATTAATCTTGATGTACAACTAGGCTACAAAAACTACAATCTGTTCAATGTGAAAGGACTGCAAACGCAAATAGAATGCAATCTGTCTTACTCTCATCTTCTAAAAATTCGTAACAATGTAAACGGAAATGGCAAACACGCAGAAAACCAAGTTCCTTTCCCACAAAATACACACAACTCCAACTATGGACAGTCGTTGACAATACCCAAAAATCAAGACACATATCTGTTTTCCGCCGTGCTTTCGTATCAGATAAAATGCTTCAAAGTAATGGCAAGGTATAATCTTTCTCCTGAAATATTTACCTTTTTAGAACCAGCAAACGGATACTATTCATACGGAGCCCCAGACTGCTTCGTTCACCCTCGCGACCAGTTCGACTTCCAGTTCATCTACGAAATGAACCCCGTAAACCGAATGCAGTGGTTTGCAGGAATATCGATGTACAGCCTCGCAGACAAACCTCTCGACTACTATTTCAGCATTGGATTCAGGACAGCACTAAGGAACAACTATTAAAATCGACGCAAAATGAAACGAATAGCATTAATATCAATCATAATTCTCGCGTCGGTAACAGCCTTCGCACAGAACCTGCAGGTACGCGATTTCCGCATTGCCCGCGACATAGAAAAGTCGGCAAACGGCAAATTCTCGACCACACACTCATCGATGAAGCCATATAGGACCACACCGCAGACGGAAATGTCGGATTCCATTGTACCGATGAGTGACTTTGTGGCATACAAACTGCAAAAGCCAAAAGTATTCTTGAACATTGCACCATTGTATAGTGTCTACGGAAATTTCAGCGTACTTAAAAGGCCAAATACAGACCGTTGCCAACTAAACGAAACTCTCGGATTCCTTGTAGATTTCTCATTAATGGACAAATTAAACATCAATTACTCCTTAACAGAAAGATATTTAACTCACTCCAAATATATATACGATTACACTGTTGACGAATATAACTTCGATGAAATCTGGGACTTCTTCACCGAAAATCAGTTTTATCCATACAGGCTTTCATTCGAGCAGACATTCAACATAAACTACACTCCTGTAGAATTTTTCAGCATTGAAGCAGGAAACGGAAAACAGTTCTACGGCGACGGCTACCGTTCGTTGCTACAGTCCGATTACAGCGAAAATCATCCTTACCTAAAAGTCGAAACCGAATTTTTGAATTTCAAATATTCATGCGTATGGTCAATGCTTGACAATCCGTCTTTTCATCACAAAAGCAATACTCCCAAATACAATGTAACCCACTATTTGGACTATCGCATTGGAAATCATGTGAATGTTGCAATTTTCGAATCGGTAATGTCTAGCAAATTCCTATCGTTTGAGTACTTTAACCCTGTGATTTTCCTGCGTCCACTCGAATTTTCGATGGGAAGCAACGAAAACGCTCTATTAGGTGTAAATATGAAGGTTTCGTTTAGCCAGAAGAACTGCATTTACGGTCAGGTTGTACTCGATGATGTAATTGTAGGGCAACTGATGAACGACATAAAGCATAGACTAAGCAGCTCCTATACAGGACAATACGGCTGGTTTGCCAACAAATGGGGAATTCAAGGCGGACTGAAGTTCTTCGATATGTTCAAAGTCAAGGGCTTGGATTGCTTTGTTGAGGGAAACATTGTACGTCCATACACATATTCGCATAGCCAGCGTGAACTTACCTACACCCACAACGGCAAGCCTCTTGCTCACCCACTTGGTGCGAACTTCATAGAAGGTGTTGGCGGAATTAGCTATTTCAACGACATCATTGAATGCAACTTAAAGGTTGCGTACGCAATAGTCGGAGCCGACTCATCACAATATTCACATTTTGGACAAAATGTCTTCTACCCCACTATGGACGCCTACCAACCAAACCAAGACAACATTCCTGTATCAAGTTATTATAATGTGCTCCTTCAGGGCATACGCACAAATGTCGCAACCGTGAAATTCGACATCGCATATTATCCGCTCAAGAACAAGGCTTTATCGGTGTTTGCTGAAATAGCTATGCGCTACAACAGCAACGAACTGCGGAAAGATAAGTATTTGGGGGTAAGTGTTGGAGTAAGGTCGAGGCTGGCAAGGTAGTTAGGGCTACGCTCGTTTCTGTGCCTACGACGTTTGATGGGCAAAAGCCCGTTTGAAAGTTTATGTGCCTACGGCGTTTAACTTCGTTGAGGACTATGCCGTTTGGAGCTAGTTGTTCATACTGAATAGCAGGCAAAACAAGCATAGTGAAAGAAAACAAAAACGGACGGAAACCCGTCCGCTCCTTATTACTTTTCGCTACTATTATTTTCCGGTATATTTGCTTCGACCTTCGTCGTATGTTATTACATTGCCCTTTTCGATAGCCACAGGGAATGCGTCTGGAAATTCGTCCTTGGCACTCTTCAGATGTGTATTGGTGTACTTCGGATTAGAATGAGGGTATATGAAATATCTATAGCGACCTTCATTATGAATTTCAAACACATCGGTATGGGACTTGAATTCCCTTGATGTCAAATCTGCCTTGTTGGGCGACGATAAAATCTGTATTGCAAAATACAATCCTGTCTTTGTTTCCGCTTTCATTTCCTTCTGCAATTCCTTTTCGGTATCTTCCAAGTCTTTTTCCTGCTGCTTCTTCATACGTTCCAAATCCTTGTCGGACAGATACCCCTCGTCTGTCACATAATACGACTTGCCACCGAAGACGCTCAAGTTAATGTATTTCTTCGGATGAACACGAATATCGGTAAGTAGCTTGTCAAGATCCATTGCTGCATTTTCAATCTGCAACGCCAAAGTATTGTCCTTTATCAGCTCTCCAAGAGTTCCTTCTCCCCTATTTACCTTGTCAACCACATCGTTGACTTTTGTCACAACACTATTAATTTCATTTACAGTCTTTGTCAAGTTAAGAGCAGTCAATGTATCAGAGAACGTGGATATATTGCTTATGAAATTATTTATCTCATCAGAGCTTGCTGCCAATGAATCACTCAAAGTCTTCACATTAGCAAGAATATCAACTATATCATCGGTTTCCTTTGCCATAATGTTGTCGAGGCGTCCTACGGAATGTTCAAGGTGTACCAACGAATTTCTCAACGAAGCAAAACTTTCTTCAAGATTCTGCCTTGTATCTTCATTGAATACTCCAGAAACAATATTTATAACATCGGTAATTTCCACCATCAAGTCCTCAACAGCCTTCTTTACGGGAAGCACTTCGGCGCTTATCTGATCCTTCAGGTTTTCCTGCGTCTTGCCAATAAGGAAATCTCCTGCCTTATGGAAAGTCTTGCTTTCGCTGAACTTCATCTCTATGCCCTTGGTACCCATAAGGTCTGTACTTACAATAGTAGCGACTGACGAGTCTGGAATCGGATAATCGTTCTGCAACTCCAACGTTACCAACAACTTGCAGTCCTTATCAGGAAGCAACTGAATCTTCGACACCTTACCAATCTTGTATCCGTTCACCAGAACTAGACTCGAAGTGTTCAAGCCGTCAACACGGTCGTAATATACAAAATATTCACTGGTATCCTTGAACAACTGGCTGCCCTTCAGGAAACCTATTCCAAAATAAGTAACCACAAGGACAATAATACCCAAGATACCATATATCAAAAACTTTCTGTTCTTCTTCTGCATAACTCTATTTCTTTGTTGCCTTTATTGCTTCGTTCAAATCCATTCTCTTTCCATCCTTCAATGCAATAATGAAGCATCCCGGATAAGAAGCTTTTACCTCGTGGAAAAATTTCAATATCGTATTATAGTCAGTTTCCGAGCCAACCGTATATTTATAGCTTCCATCGTGAATATAAAACGATACCTTATTATAATATTTGCCAAAATTCTTTTCGTTTATTTCCAGTTCCTTCGGCGACATCCTTATCTGTACCTTGAACTGTATTCCCTTTGTGTTCTCTGCCGTTTGTACCTGTTCCTTTGGCTTCTCTTCTGTGACATTATCTTTTACTTCTGTCTTTTGGGGTTCTGTAGAAACAGTCTGAGTTTCTGTCTTTTCTTCCTTCACTTCTGCCTCGGGCTTTTGCACTTCCTTCGGTTGGGTAGTCTGCGAGACAGGACGGGCAGGAATCTTTTCCAGGTAGACAGATGAGTTGTCGTACTGCGACTTGTATTTTGCAAAGGCGTTATAAATAGAAATTGCAAGCTCAGTTTGACCAGCATCCGACTTCAAGTATTGCTCTTCCTCAGGATTGCTTATGAATCCTAATTCTGTCAGGACACTCGGCATGGCTGTTTTCCACAGCACAAGGAATCCGGCCTGCTTTACACCACGGTCGAAACGCTTGATTGATGTCTTGAACTCGTCCTCAATAGAAGCTGCCAGCAACAGACTCTGGTCGGAATAGGCGTTCTGGAATAGACTGAAAATAATATTGCTTTCGGGGTCGTTGGGGTCGAAGCCGTCGTACTTTGACGAATAGTTGTCCTCCTGCAGGATCACCGAGTTTTCGCGCTTTGCAACCGCAAGGTTGGCGTCGTTCTTGTGCAAGCCCATTACAAATGTTTCGGTGCCATGTGACGAGGAGTTGCCGTCAACAGAATTGACGTGTATCGAAATAAAAAGGTCGGCATTGTTGCGATTGGCAATGTTGGCACGTTCACCAAGTTCTACAAAGACATCCTTGTCCCTCGTATATATAACCTTGACATTGGGATAGTTCTTCTTGATAAGATTTCCGAGTTTCAGCGCAACGGAAAGCACTATGTCCTTTTCCTTTTCCGTCTTGCCAACAGCACCAGGATCTTTGCCTCCGTGTCCGGCATCAATGACAACGACATTCAGTTTCTTGCCTTGTGCACTGGCGAAATTCACCGACAGTACAAGAAGAAAGACCATTGCCATTGCTATACATATTTTTTGCATAATCGACTTCCGTTATATTTATTATCTTTGCACCAATTTTCAAAAAGAAAATGTAGTATAAGAAATTTTGCGCAAAGATAAGGATTTCATATTATTAAAAAAATATTTGCTCAAACTATTATTTGTTGTTTTTGCAATTCTTGTGGCGAACACATCTGTGTTTCCGCAAGTTACATCTGCGCAGGATAGCATTCCGATGATTTCCGATACTTTGCCGTCAGTTGACTCCACAATAAACATAACAGATACATTGCCAGTAATACCAGATTCGTTAAACGTCGATACAATTGCATTTCACGATATTGGCAAAAACAAGCATACCAATTCAAAGGATTTTGACGTACCCGTTTATTACAACTCCGATGATTCCCTGTTGAACGACATGAGAAACAAAAAGGCATTTCTATACGGAAATGCTGTCGTGAAGTACGAAGACATGACCATAAATGCAGCATTTATCGAAATCGACCTCAACAAAAAGGAGGTATACGCCTACGGGCGAACCGATGGCGACTCAATTGTAGGCAAGCCAGAATTCAACCAGGGAGAAGAAACATTTATAGCCGACACAATAAGGTACAATTTCAACACAAAAAAAGGGATAATAAAGAACGTGACCACAGTATATGACGGAGCATATCTCATAGGTGGGAAAACCAAAATGCATGAAAACAAACACATACACATGACTCACGGCAAGTTCACCACCTGCGACCTACCCGACCCTCATTTCTACTTCAACCTTACAAAAGCAATTGTGATTCCCGACGACAAGATTATCTCTGGTCCAGCAAATCTAGTGATTGAAAACGTCCCCACTCCGATAGGTATTCCTTTCGGATTCTTCCCGAACAAAAAAGGTGGAACATCGGGAATTATAATACCAGAATTTGGCGACGAGGAAAACAGAGGATTCTTCCTGCGAAATGGAGGATATTACTGGGCAATAAATGATTATGTAGACTTGACTCTATTAGGCGACATATATTCAAAAGGAAGCTGGGGAGCAGGAATGATAATGAACTACAAGTGGCGCTACAAGCTGAACGGAGCATTGAGCTTTAAATACAATCGTAACATATTAGGATACAGAGGATTGTCCAATTTCTCCTCAACAAATCAATACGCATTCAGATGGACATTCACACAAGATTCCAAGGCCAATCCCAATTCCACATTCTCTGCCGACGTAAATATGAGTAGTACCGACTACGACAAGTACAATTCGTACAACGTCAACAGTTACATGACATCTACAAAGCAGTCTAGTATTTCATACAGCTATGTGTTCCCCAATTCGCCATTCAGCATGTCTATGGCACTGAAACACTCGCAGAACAGCAACACAGGAAGCATCGATCTCACATTGCCGGAACTTGCCTTCAATATGAGTCGAATCTACCCGTTCAAGCGTAAGAAAGCCGTTGGAAAGAGTAGGTTCTACGAGAAAATATCCATTGCCTATACAATGAACGCCACAAACAAGATAAGGACCAACGATGCCGACTTTTTCAATATACCCTACGACAGCATCACAAACGGCATCATCCATCGAATTCCAATAAACGCATCGTTAAAACTTTTTAAATATACCACAATCACACCTTCGTTTAACTATAATGAAAGATGGTATTTCAAGAGGTTTACAAAAGAATGGAACTCATCCGAAAATCTCCTAGAAACCGACTATGCATCAACTTTTGCACGAGTGTGGGACTACAATGCATCTCTTTCGTGGTCGACAACTATATATGGTATGTTCAGTTTCCGCAAAGGCAAGGTAAAGGCATTAAGGCACGTTTTTTCGCCTAGTGTCAGCTTCAGCTATGTTCCAGACTTCGGCAAGGAAAAATACAAGTATTACGGTTCCTACGCACGTGTAATGTACAACAATACAACAGGTCAGTACGATACGGTCGCAAATATGTACTCGATGTTTGAAGGTCTACCATACGGAACGCCGAGCAAAGGCGGATCGGGAACAATTAACATAAACCTTGGCAACAACCTAGAAATGAAACTCCGCAATTTGAAAGACTCCACAAAGGATAATACGAAAATTAAATTGCTTGAAAGTTTCAACATTTCCACCAACTACAACATCTTTGCCGACAGTTTACGTTGGGCACCAATAAGTA
>CAJOEG010000067.1 GCA_905233405.1 uncultured Bacteroidales bacterium
GGCAGTTCCGTTTCTGCCAATTCCTCCTCTGGAGTTTCTACATTTATAGGATTTATTTCCAAGTCAATCTCACCACCATCTTTCTTCTTTCCATCAGGACTCTTGTATAGGTCGATAACGGTTGGAGTTTCTATTTCTTCCGGTTCGGTTGGCTCATTGGTATTTTCTTCGCCAGTATGTTCAATCGGAAGTATAGTGTCCACATCACCACCTTCGCCATCCTTTGGTTCTGCAGGCTTATCTATTTCGTCTTCTTCGGTGGAGAGTTTTGTCTTTATGTCCTTTACCTTGAAATTGGCAATCTTCTCAAGAATCTTCTTTATGCCCAAAATGGAATTCTCAAAACAGAAAATCACGATAATCAGAGCAAGCACTATTATGATGGAGTAAGCCCCAATTGCTCCAACCATATCGCGCATACTTGTAAACAGGAAATATCCGTGCTTGCCACCGAGCATAAACAGACTATCCTTGAATATGGAAGCCAACGCAAGACTGAACCACAGCATTATGACCGTGCTTTTAATCATAAACGGCAATATGCGCACCTTCCTTATCTTCAGCAGACGAAGGCTGATTACAACCAGCATTGCCACTATTGCGAACGAAGCAATGCCAAAGGTGTCGCGGATAAAGAAGTTCGCCACCAACGCGCCAATCTTGCCAGCCTTGTTCTCGACCTGTATGTCGGAATTGAACATAGCCTCGAAGAAGCCGTAGTTCGACAGCGACTGGTCGCTCTTCCAAGTGAAGAAATATGAAATGAACGACACCACCATAAGTATGACAAAGGCCAAAAGCAAAAATCCGATACAGATTTTTATCTGGTCGGCACGCTTTACTTTGGATTCGTCGTCAACGACTGGCTCGTCACCTTTTTTCTTGGTGTTTTCCGATTTCTTGGACTTTGCATCTTCCTTCTGCTTGTCCTGCTTTTTCTTTTTTGACTTCCCGAACATTTTTTTCATTCAATCAAAGAAAAAAATCCCCTTGCGAGGATTTTTTCCATTAATAAGAATATCTTTTACATACCACCACCGAGCATCTTCGAGAACTCTTCTGGAGTTACCTTCTGATAGTCATCGGTAATCATAAACATCGAGTTGTTTACGCCGCCCTTCTTAACTTCCTTTGCGGTCATTGTCATGTTCATGCCCTGGGTAGTCATCGAATACTGCATTGGAACGCCTTTTACACCCTTAACCTGCGAATTTTCATAGTAGCTTGCTGGCATCGGGATGTCTTCGGTTACAAAAACTTCCATTGTTTCGCCATCGGTGGTAACATTGTACTTGGTGCACTTGTAACCTGCGATAGTCTTGGTTTCGTCAGTCTTCTCAACTACTGGTTCCGAATCCTTCAAATCACCGGATTCCTTTGCTTCAGACTTAGCCTTTTCGATTTCTTCCTTGCTCTGTTGCATTGCAAGTTTCTGTCCCATAACATCAAAAAGAACGATTGCACTACCATCTTCAAGGACTACTGACCCCATAGTGTACATTGGAGAAACCTGGTCCATTCTAAACTTGCCGTCCTTAACATATGTTATCATATCGGTCGGGACCTGACCCTTGTACTGCGGATCTAAATCTTCGTAAGTGATTGCATACTTGATAATTCCTGCGAAAGTCTTTTCTTTCTTCTGTGCGCTTACTGAAAACGACACCAACAATGCCATTGCAACGCATAATACTTTAACTAAAGTCTTCATATTCAAAATAAATTTTATTTGTTGTTACTAATTTAATTAAATTTCTACCTAAAATTAAAATGTTCGCAAAGATAGTCATTATATTTTTACGGCTGCCATTAAAACTTATAAAAAAAACTTAACTTTTGAACAATGCGAGGTATAAAACAAAAATGATGCCGAAAGGGAAGGGGGAGATGATTTGAAGAATTGGCTTCGCCGAACTAAAGGTTGAAAATTTGAAGATTCAATGTTTAACGTTCAAAGATTCAACGTTCCATGTTCAACGATTAGCTACGCTGAGCAGAAGGGTCAATGATTAATCGCGAAAAACAGCATTTACATTTTGTGTTATTATACCAATACATTATTTTTGCCAAACATTTGTAGAATGCAATTCTAACTTGATAAACAGTAAAGAATGAGGAAATTATATACATTAGCGCTGATATTAATTACGACATTGCTGGCAAACTATGCAATGGCGGATACAGTCGGGACACCTATTTTTACTCCTGATGGCGGTGAATATAATATATCTGTTGAAGTAACAATAACTTGTGAAACCGATGGCGCAACTATCTACTACACTATTGATGGTAACGACCCGTCAGCAGAATCGACATTATACGAGGGGCCTTTTACACTCAACACCACAACGACCATTAAGGCAATTGCAATAATGGATGGCATGGACGACAGCGAAATTGCAGAGGCTACTTTCACAAGGGCACAGTACGACTTTTCGGCAGTATGCAGTAGCGGGCAAACCTTATTCTACTATATTACCTCAAACGAAGAGCCTTATACTGTGGAAGTTGTAAGCGAAAATGACTGGCAACCTTGGTATAATACTGAGCCTACTGGTGACCTCGAAATTCCCGAATCAGTTGAGTATAATAGTGTTACATACTCCGTTACAAGCCTTGGCGATTATGCATTTGCTCATTGTTTCGGACTGACTGCAGTAACAATCCCCACTTCGGTAACTGAAATTGGAAGCCAGGCATTTGTTAATTGTTCCGGTCTGACAGAACCTCTATATAATGCTACTTGTTTCGCTTATTTCCCAGAAAACTACGCCACCTCATACGCTATACCAGAAGGAATACAAAAAATTGCTGGAGGAGCTTTTTCTTTTTGTAGCGGACTTGCAGAAATTACAATTCCCAATTCCGTTACCAGCATTGGTTCAGGTGCTTTTTATGATTGCAGCGGTCTGACCGAAATAACAATTCCAGAACCTATAACATTTATTGGAAATCAAGCATTTGAAGGTTGTAGCAGCCTATCTACAATTAACTTCAATGCAACAAACTGTACAACAATGGGAGACCTTACATCTCCGGTTTTTGGCGGCTGTACATCATTGGAGTCTTTGAATATTGGCGAAAAAGTTAAAATTATTCCAGATTATGCATTTTATGATTGTAGTACGCTGACAGAGGTTACAATCCCCGATTCCATAACAAGTATTGGGAACTTGGCATTTGGATATTGCCGAGCACTGCAAACACTCAACTTCAATGCTAGAAACTGCACAATTATGGGTGGCGAACATGGATCTGCATTGTTTGCCTCTCCAGTATCAACCGTGAATTTTGGCGAAAATGTAAAGATTATTCCCGAGATAGCGTTTTTAGACTGTACTGAACTGACCGAGATGAGGCTTCCGGGTTCGCTTGTCAATATTGGAACACAAGCATTTACTGGTTGTAGCGGTTTGACTGGCACATTGATAATCCCTGATTCGGTGCAATTCATTGGAAATGCTGCTTTTGCTAGGTGTAGCGGTCTTACGGGAGATTTAGTATTACCCAATTCTGTAAAAATTATTAGAATGTATGCGTTTAGTAATTGTGGCGGAATAACTTCTGTAACACTGGGCAATTCAATTGATACACTAGGATTTGAAGCGTTCTACAATTGCGATAGTATTACCGATATATATTCATTGTCAATCACGCCACCATTTCTTGGGCCAAATCTTGTTAGTAACGCACTTTATCAAACGGTGAATGTATGGATTCCATGTGCAACAATCGACAGTTACAGAAGCGCCAATCAGTGGAATCGGTTTGCAAACATTCGAAGCGAGCAAACAACTCATTATAATATTGAGGTGGAAACAGATGATGCGAGCATGGGAGATGTTACTGGATCCGGAAGTTTCACTTGCGATACGGAAGTAGTGCTTGTTGCAACACCCAATGATGGCTATCGCTTCCTGACGTGGAACGATGGCAACGAGGACAACCCAAGGACAATAGTCGTTGCCGGCGACAGCACTTTTACAGCAAGCTTCAGGGCAATAAAGACAATTACAGCAACTGCCGATGAAGGCGGAACAATCGCACCAAGCGGAGAAGTTTCGGTTGATGAAGGCGAAGACCAGACATTTTCAATCACACCTAACGAACACTATCGCATTGCAAGCGTATTGGTTGACGATTTGGATGTTACCGCCGATTTAATTGATGGTGTTTACACTTTCACGAATGTGACGACAAACCACACAATTGAAGCGACATTCGAGGAAATTCCAACCTACACGATTACAGTTTTGGCAAACAACGATGCTTACGGCTCTGTTTCTGGCGGAGGAACTTACGATGAAGGTTCAACGGTAACGCTGACTGCAATGCCCTACGAAGGATACAGCTTTGTTTCGTGGAACGATGGCGACGAGTCCAGTTCGCGAACTATTGTTGTTACTAGCGATTCAACATTCATTGCCGATTTCGTTAAGTGCGAAATAACACAAACCATCGACACCGTTGTGCCAAACTTCGTCACTGTCGGCGACCACACGTTCTATTCCACAGGAAACTACTCATTTGCCGTGCTTCACGAGACTGCTTGCGATACCATTTACGACATACGCCTTCGTGTCCTTGCCGAACCTGTATACGACATTGGTCCTAACCCGACAAAGAGCCTTCTCAACATCAATTCCGACGGCTTTGTTTCAGCAGTGGAGTTCTATTCCGTTACGGGGCAACTTGTTATGCGCAAGGAAGTGAACGGCTACGAAGCGGAATTCGATGTGGAAGGACTTGAGGATGGTGTGTATATTTTAAGGATTTACGGAGAGGAAAGTAGTCTGCCGTCGGTGTATAAGGTTGTAAAGGAATAGAAACAAGGCTTTTAGCCAGTAAGGAGACAAGACAATCCGACAAAAAACAATGCTGAAAAACACTATTGGCGTTTGACAAAAAAAATATAGTTTTGCGGTTTCAAATTTTAAAAGAATAGAAACAATATGTCGAACAAGAAATTGGCAGTTGTTGCCTTTGGTGGAAACGCTCTGCTGAGAGCCGGTCAGAAAGGCACAATAGAAGAACAGGAATCAAATGTTTACAAGACTTGCGAGAGTCTTCTCGATCTCGTAAAACGCGATTACAATATAGTTATAGGACACGGCAACGGCCCGCAGGTTGGAAACATCCTTCTGCAGAACAATGCCGGCGAAAAAGTTTACGGACTTCCCGAAATGCCTCTGGCAGTGTGCGGTGCATACTCGCAGGGATTCATCGGTTATGTTATCGAACAGCAGTTCAAGAATGTACTCACAAGCCACAAGCTCAACAAGAACATCGTAACTTTGGTAACCGAAGTGGTTGTCGACAAGAACGACAAAGGATTCTCAAATCCGACCAAGCCTATCGGTCCATACTACACCGAAGACGAAATGAACGCACTGAAGGCAAAGAATCCGCAGGACTCTTACGCAAAAGACCCGAAGGGCAAAGGATGGAGAAAGGTTGTGGCATCGCCTAAGCCTATCGAAATCAACAACAAGGACATCGTAAAGGACCTTGCCGAAAAGGGTAATATCGTCGTAACAGTAGGTGGTGGAGGAATCCCAGTTTATGTAAACGACAAGGGCGAATACCACGGAATAGATGCTGTTATTGACAAGGACTTGGCTTCGTCGCTGCTTGCAATACAGATTGGTGCCGACGAGTTCTACATCCTCACCGATGTTCCAAAGGTTTGCCTCAACTTCCACACTCCAGAAGAAAAGCAGCTAGACACCATCACTGTCGAAGAAGCAAAGAAATACCTCGCTGAAGGTCATTTTACCGAAGGAAGCATGGCTCCGAAGATTCGCGCAGCATTGTACTTCGTAGAAAACGGTGGTAAGTCGTGCATCATAACCGAAGCTGGACAGCTCGGCAACCCCGACGCAGGAACAAGAATAGTGAAATAATTTTTTAAAGTACTTTAAATAAAATTAGTTATGGCTTTTAATTTAAGAAACAGAAGTTTCCTGAAGTTATTGGACTTCACACCAAAAGAGATTCAGTATATGCTTGATTTGGCTCGCGACCTTAAGAGAGCAAAATATGCTGGAACAGAACAACCGACAATGAAGGGCAAGAACATCGCCCTCATATTCGAAAAGACCTCGACTCGTACACGTTGCGCATTCGAAACCGCAGCATACGACCAGGGCGCACACGTTACCTACCTCGGACCTACAGGTTCGCAGATTGGCGTTAAGGAATCGATGAAGGACACAGCTCGCGTTCTCGGTAGAATGTATGATGGTATCGAATACCGTGGTTTCAAGCAGGAAACTGTTGAAGAACTTGCTAAGTACGCAGGTGTACCAGTATGGAACGGCTTGACCAACGAATTCCACCCGACACAGATACTTGCCGACTTCCTCACTATGAGCGAACACGTTGACAAGCCTCTCAACCAGGTTACTTTCGCATACCTCGGCGATGCTCGTTTCAACATGGGTAACTCGTTGATGGTTGGTGGTGCAAAGATGGGTATGGATGTACGTATCGTTGCTCCTAAGAAATTGCAGCCGAGCAAGGAACTTATCGACACCTGCAAGAAGATTGCAAAGGAAACCGGCGCTAAGGTAACTGTTACCGACGACGTTGCAAAGGGCGTTAAGGGTTGCGACTTCCTCTATACCGACGTTTGGGTATCGATGGGAGAACCAGTAGAAGTTTGGAAAGAACGTATCAAACTCTTGAAACCTTATCAGGTTAACAAGGAAACTATGAAGATGACAGGCAACCCGAAGTGCAAGTTCATGCACTGCTTGCCAGCATACCACAACCTCGAAACTCAAGTTGGCCGCGACGTTAACAAGCAATTTGGTCTCGATGGCATCGAAGTTACCGAAGATGTATTCGAATCAGAAGCATCAATCGTATTCGACGAAGCAGAAAACCGCATGCACACCATCAAGGCTGTCATGGTAGCAACCTTGGGTGACTAATTAGCCCTCCTTTTTATTATTATAGTGGTCATGCCTTCGGGTGTGACCTTTTTTGTTATGTTTGAATGGCTGCGGCGTTTGAGGCTGACGCTGTTTGAATGGCTGCGCCGTTTCTATGGGCTAGCGCCCGTTTCAAGTTTCACGTTTCTAAGTTTATATGGCTGACGCCGTTTATGGGTTTAATGTTGTTTATAACAATTTCAAACAACTTTAAACTACTTCAAACCATTTCAAACAACCAGAAACATAGAAACTCAGAAACCGCGAAGCGAGAAACTTTGAAACATTTTCTAAACTTCTCCCCTACTCCAGATACAAATCTATCAGTCCTTCGGGAGCATCAATATAAACTTCCTGCTTGTCGTCGTCGATGCCAACGACTATGTCTTCGGTGTATGGGATAATTATTGTCTTGCCGTTGAAGTCGGTTTCGAAGACTGGATTTCCAGGAATTAGGTTGAAATCGGCAATCTCACCGACAAATCCGCGATGTGCATCAAATACCTTGTATCCAACCAGCTCAAGTTCCTCGTCGAATT
>CAJOEG010000068.1 GCA_905233405.1 uncultured Bacteroidales bacterium
GCTGGGCGTTTGTGTAACGCGATGTGAATTCGTTGAGCTGCTCGAAGTTGTCATCGTCCTTGTGCCAAGCCTCGCGCAGACGCGGAATGCCTTTGCGTACATCGTGCTTGTAGTCGGGGTCGGTAAACACACCGCCAGTATCGTACAAGTTTATGCTTCCGTTGGGGATTCTCTCGCCCTCGACCACCGTATCGGTCAGAAGCACCTGTTTCATTCCCACTTCCACGGGGAATCTTTTTCCCTTGACATATATTTTCTTTACTCTGTCGTCGCTATAACAATTTTCTTGTGCCATATAGTTAAGTTTTTTTAGTTTCTAGTTTAAAAATGTTTCAAAGTTTCAAGGTTTCTAATAGTTTCTAAGTTTCTGGTTGTTTCTGTGTTTCTAGTTGAGACGCAAAATTTTGCGTATTTACATTATTTATTATTCTTTTTATCAATCACTTGCCATTTTCCTCCTTTGTCGGGACCAATGTGCCTAATATATCCGTGTTTTTGAAGGAACTGCAAGTCTCGCCTTATAGTTCGCTCACTAACACCAAAATAATTAGCCAGCGATATCGAATTTTCCATGACATTTTCTAGGACATTAATTTCTCCTGTTTTAAATAGTCTACTAATGATACTTTTCTGTCGTTCTGTGAGTTGAATATTGTTTTCTAGGACATTTTTCTGGCCATTTTCATCGACAATCTCATCTTCTGGAATCCAATTATATGGGACAATCATACGGATGTAATTATCGCCGAACTCAAAATTGTCGCGTCCGTATGTGCGCATAATACGATTCATTCCAGAGCCGAGAGCCTCAACCATTTCAACATCACGGAAAACACGCATAAGTTCACGATTTCTAGGTAAACTTACTCCGCGCGTGAATTCCCGTTTTAGTTCTATGCGGTTGGTCTCTATCATTTAGTTTCTAGTTTAACTTCGTTGAGGGCTAACGCCGTTTCAATGGCTTCGCCTGTTTCTAGTTGTTTGAAATTGTTTTGGGGCTTGAAGGCTAACAGTCCCGCTGTCCCACAGTCTAACGGTCTTACAGACTGCTAGACTGGTCTTCTGCTCGACAGTTAGACTTTTAGCCCATTATTCATTATTAAGCATTATCAATTGTCCATTACCCATTATCAACCGTATTCTGTTCCTCGTCCAAAAATGCTGTCAGCGGAGATGTTGCAACAGCCATATTGCTGACGCTACCCAAGCCCGACAAGTAAGCCATACGACCAGCCTTTATGCTCAAAGCAAATGCTTCTGCCATCTTAACTGGGTCTCCGGCAATGGCAATGGCGGTATTTATCAGGCAGGCATCGGCACCAAGTTCCATTGCGTATGCAGCATGCGACGGTGCGCCAATTCCAGCATCAATTACAACTGGAATATTGCTCTGCTCGATGATTATGCGAAGCATTTCCTCGTTCTTTATGCCCTTGTTTGTACCAATTGGCGAAGCCAAAGGCATTACGGTTGCAGCGCCCATTTCTTCCAACTGCTTGCATGCAACAGGGTCAGCCTGAACATACGGCAACACCTTGAAGCCAAGTTTTACCAATTCCTCGTTGGCCTTCAGAGTTTCGCGAGTATCGGGAAGCAAATACTTGGGGTCGGGATGTATTTCGAGCTTCAGCCACTCGGTACCAAGCGCAGCACGGTTCATCTTTGCTGCGAAAACAGCTTCTTCAGCATTGCGCACACCTGACGTATTAGGCAACAAAACGCACTCCTTCGGAATGAAATCGAGTATGTTTTCGCTTCCGCTGTCCTGAGTGTTGAGCCTCTTCAGCGCGGTAGTAACCATTTGCGAGCCAGAAGCCACAATTGCCTGTCTCATCACTTCGTTTGAAGGGAACTTGCCCGTGCCGATAAACAGCCTCGATGAAAATTCTCTTCCTGCAATAACTAAATTGTCATTCATTGTATTTTACCTTTTAAAATGTTTTCAAAATTTGTTTTATAGTGTTGTTTGGATTTTGCGATTCAAGTATCACCGACGAAATCGCAACTCCGTATATTCCAGTTTGTTTTAAGTTTTCCAAATCGTCAACTGTTATTCCTCCGATGGCGTAAATGGGCATTTTCAAGCCACGCGACTGCAATTTCTGCATTATGTTGCTGTAGCCTTCGATTCCGAGTATTGCCGAAAGGTTTTTCTTGGTAGTTGTAAACCTAAAAGGTCCCATTCCAATGTAGTCAGCGCCATCGGCAATGGCATGGAAGACATCTTCCTCGGTGTTGCAGGTTGCTCCAAGCAGAAACTTGCTACCGGTTATCTTTTTTGCTTCGCACACAGGCATGTCGTTTTTGCCGATATGTACACCATCGAAAAGTCCCGTTTCGAGCAGATTTATCCTGTCGTCAACAGTGAGTAACGCAGCATATTTGTCGCATTCGGGACGCAAAATCTTCGCTATTGCAACAACTTCATCGTCCGAAGCATCCTTCATCCTTAGCTGTACAAACCTGATTCCTCCGCGTAAAGCCTCCTTGCAACCCGAAATGTAGTCGAAATTGGAATTCTGGTGCGAAATGAACATTGTGCGTGGCAGTTCCCACAATGCCGACAGCATTACAAACGATGAAAAGCCGACTTCTTCAAGTTGGCCGATATTGTCAAAGGTAACACCAGACAGCGCACAAACCTTTTCGTCAAGGACTTTCTCGTCGAACAGACGCTTCAACTCCGCCAACGAAAATTTTGAGCAATAACCTTGCTTGCTTATCGAATCGAAAATCGGCGAAAGGAAGCAATAGTCAACCTTATTCTTGCATTGCAAAACCTCGTTCACGCTATGACAAGAAACCGAAATGCGCCCTGCAAAATTTTCTGGCGGATTGGGATTTCTGCCGTTTAGGTGTACGCCACCGATATTCATTTCCACAGCAAGATAGTGATGGTCGTGCAATGACAATTGTTTCCGCACATCGGCATCGAAGTGCGAAAGGTAGTCGCGCATCTGCATTTCGGTGAAATCGGGCTTACGGATATGGAAATACTCCACCTTTACGCTACGAATCATCGCCGAAATCCGTTCCTGCTCGCGGAACACATTTTCCTGTGGTGTTATGCCAATCAGCCTCCGCATGTTGCCCTGATTATTGTAACCTTGTCGCCTTCGTGCAGGACTGTGGCATCCCACATATTCCTGTCAATGACATCGGTACCGACAGCAGCTGCTACCGGCTCGTTTGGCTTTATGCCAATCGTTTCGCACAATTTCTCCAATGTGCATCCCGATGTAACTTCCGTATTCTTTCCGTTAACTAAAACTATCATAGTAAATAATTTAAATGCTTTTTATTTTATAATTTCCCAATGTCCTGTCTTGTCAGACCCAACACGCCGTATAAGTTTCATTTCCTTGAGAATAGATAACTCTCGTTGAACTGTTCTCTCGGATATGTTCAATTTTGAAACAATTTCTTTGGTAGTGGCTCCAGAATTTACACCGCCATTTTTGCCATTTATACCGCCATCTTTGCCATATTCGGCAATGATTGAGATTATATCTAATTGGCGTTTAGTGAGTTCTGATTCTTTTACACCGCCAAATGAGTTTTCAAGAATAGGTATATCTTTATTGTCAGACAAAATTTCCCAATATCCATTTTTCGCAGAACCAACAAATCGTATTCGCTTCATTTCCTTCAAGATAGACAGTTCCCGATATATGGTTCTCTCCGATATATTCAACTTGGAAATAATCTCTTTTGTTGTAATCCCAGAATTTACACCGCCATCTTTGCCATTTATACCGCCATTTTTGCCAAAATTGGAAATGATTGAAATTATATCTAATTGGCGTTTAGTAGGTTCTGTATTGTTTACATTGCCAATTTCGACATTTGCATTGCCAAGCGTGTTTTCGTATGAAGTTCCATTTTTTACTATTTGTGAGTAGAATGGGATTGTTGTTCGTATATAGTTCGTTGTGAAAGAAAAAATGTCCTTTTCATAAACTTTTTGTATTCTTTTCAATCCAGAACCAAGAGCTTCTACCAAATCCACATCGCGGAATACCCGCATTAATTCTTTGTTGCGGGGAGAACTTATGCCACAGAAAAATTCCTCTTGTGTCATGTCAACAGGCAATCTGCCTGCCGATGTTATTTCAATCCTGTCGGAAAATATTTCAAACTTGGGAGGCACTTCGTTGGTATAGTAATCGTTATGCACAATTGCGTTTATTACTATTTCACGCATTGCTCGTTCATCCCAAAGTGGTGTGTCAATCCTGCGCTTGTATCTTATTTCTGAACTAACATTGTTTTCAACTCTTAGTTTGTCAAGAACTTGGTCAGTGGCTTTTAAAAGAGAACAGAATCCGAATTCATTGTTTGCAACAAGAATATCGCGGTCAACACCAGCATATTTTGCAACCTTAATCGACATGCTGTTTTCATCGGCAAGCAAATAGGCAACATAATTAGGTTCTCCAGCATCAGTTAGCAAATCGAGATTTTCCATAAAATGGTCATTCAGTTCAATCCCTTTGCTTTCGTAATATATATGCAACTGTCTAAAGGTTAATTTTTTGCGTGGAGAAGGAATATTCCGTAATGAATTGCGTACTCGATGTGTAAAAATGTCTTCTATTTGTGCTGTTGTCATTGGTTCTGCAGCAGTACCGACTCGCATAAAACAACCGCGTGGAGATAAACCGTAGGACGTTTTGTAATATGGTTTTTCACTGCCACTTGCAACAAATATCTTAATTACAGGAACATTTTGTACTTGTTCAACTAGCACGTCAAACAAGCCCATTGGCGAGGGAGATATACCATTGCGAATGCGATCTTTAATTTTGAGCATATCACCATCAATATCCTTAACACCAACAGCTTTGCCATTATCATCAATGCCAATATATATAATCCCGCCTTCCCGATAGTTTAGAAAAGAAACTACTTCCTTTTCAATATCAAGCTCACGAGTAAGTTCTCGCTTAAATTCTACCCGGTTGGTTTCTATCATTGCCATATTGCTTCTGTCATTTTATCTATTTTGTTTCCTTTCCAATCCCCAGAAATGATTCGTAGAGCCATGTCCATGTCCCACTTTTGCATCCTTTGCTACCAGAATTGCGTTATATACATAGTCCTTGGCGTATGCAACAGCCTCTTCGAGCGGAAATCCCATAGCCAGATAAGTTGCAATTGCCGACGAGAGCGTACAGCCTGTTCCGTGAGTGTTCTCCGAGATTATCTTCTTCGAAGTGAAATGCCTGCAAGTACCATCCTGCGACACAAGCACATCGGTCATCTCGTCGCCAAGCGAATGTCCGCCCTTGACAAGCACATTCTTGCAACGGCATTCGGTAACTATCTGCTTTCCGCATTCCACCATATCGTCAAGGCTGGAGATCTTTCGTCCCGAAATGGCTTCCGCTTCCGAAATGTTTGGCGTAAGCACGGTGCACAGCGGGAAAAGTTCCGCCTTAAGCGATTGCAAGAAATCGGCCTTGGCAAGCATGTCGCCGCTTGTAGCCACAAGCACAGGGTCGAGAACAAGGTGTCCGCGGTAGTTGTTTCTTGCAAGCGAATCCCTAATCGCGACAACATTTTCCTTTGTATAGACCATACCTATCTTTATGGTGTCCACAGGAATATCCTCGAGCACGGCATCAATCTGTGCCGACAGCACCTTGGAATCGACAGCCTGAATAGCACGCACACCGCAGGTGTTTTGTGCCGTGATGGCCGTTATTGCACTGGCGGCATACTGACCGAGCGAGAAAATGGTCTTGATGTCGGCCTGGATTCCCGCTCCGCCAACAGAATCGCTACCAGCAATGGTAAGTATATACTTTAGTCCATCCATAAATTTCAATTTACAAATCTGTGTGGTACAAAAAATAGAGCGGATTGAAATTCCCAAATCTGCATTACCAGACTGGTCAACGGGTTTAATCTCAGCCTACTGTTTTCAGCACCCCAGCAAATATGTCTTTGCCCGACGATGAAAGTCAAGCGTTGCAAAGGTAATAATAATTTAGAAACAAAGATAAAATTTCGTTATCAATGTAATTTTCGTCTTTAATAGATAAAATGGATAGAAAAATTCAATCAATTTTTCCCAACAGCGCAATTTTTATGTATTTTTGCGGTTGTCACAAAATTATTATGATGTTGAATAAATTACGCTTTTTTGTCATAGTGCTTCTTATGGGAAGCCTTATGGTTTCGTGCAGCAAGAAGGCTGTGCGCTTCGAACTGCAGGACGAAAATCTTGTTGGATATGTCAACCCGATGGTTGGAACCGATGTACACGGACATACATTCCCGGGTGCGGTAATGCCGTTCGGAATGGTCCAGCTTAGTCCAGATACCCGCCTTGACGGCTGGGACGGTTGCAGCGGCTACCACTTTACCGATTTGGAGATTTACGGTTTCACACATACTCACCTCAGCGGAACCGGCTGCTCCGACTATGGCGATGTGTTGCTGATGCCTATGTGCGGAAAGTTCTCCACCGACAACAAGGAGTATTCGTCGCATTTCTCACACGATACCGAAATCGCCGAGCCAGGCTATTACGCAGTGAAACTTTCCGACGACGATATTGATGTGGAACTGACTGTTTCTCCGCGCGTTGGCATGCACCGCTACAAATTCAACCGCGAAGGCAAACGCTACATTGTCCTCGACCTCGAACACCGCGATGTGGTTTTAGAGGCTGGTCTGCGCAACCATGGCGACAACTGCTATACAGGCGTCCGTCGCTCGCATGCGTGGGCAGACAATCAGCACCTGTACTTTGCAATGCAATTCTCGACCGATGTCAGCATTGTGGAACCTACCGACTTCGACTGGGAGAGCGATTCTCTCTGCCGTCCCGACAAGGCCGTTTATGTCTTTGAAATTGCCGACAGTGCTGTAAAAGAAGTGCTTGTAAAGGTTTCTATTTCGCAGGTTGACGAGGATGGTGCTCTGAAGAATATGGAGCAGGAAGTTCCTAACTGGGATTTCGATGCTTTGCGCAAGGATGCTTCCGATGCTTGGAACCGCGAACTTAACAAGATTGTCGTCAAGGGCGGCAGCGAGGAACAGCGCAAGGTTTTTTATACCGCAATGTACCACTCGTTCATACAACCAACTTTGGCTCAGGATGTTGACCGTCGCTATCGCGGTACCGACCTGCAGGTTCACTCGAGCGACGACTTTACCGCATATACGGTTTTTTCGCTGTGGGACACTTACCGCGCAGCTCATCCGCTTTATACCATAACGCAGCAGGCTCGCTCGGTCGATTTCATCAAGACTTTCATTGCCGAATACTCGCAGGGCGGTCGTCTGCCTATGTGGGAACTTTCGTCGAATTATACAGGCTGTATGATTGGTTATCATGCAGTTCCGCCAATGGTTGATGCTTACTTCAAAGGCATACATTTCAAAAATCTTGAAAGCCTTGCACTCGAGGCTATGGTCGCTTCCGCTACCGCCGCCTTTTTCAGCGTCCCGCCACGGCTTCATGTCGGTGAACGAGGAACACGAATCGGTGTCGAAAAACCTTGAATACGGCTTCGACGACTGGTGCATAGCGCAGTTTGCAAAATCGCAGGGCGACATGGAAAAATACCGCGAATACCTTATAAGAAGCCAAGCTTACAAGCACATTTTCGACAAGAGTTGCGGCTTTATGTGCCCGCGTCAGAATGGTGCTTGGAAGGAAAAGTTCGATCCCAAGGAGATTGACTTCAACTTCACTGAGGCAAATTCTTGGCAGTATTCGTTCTATGTTCCGCACGACATTCTTACCTTCATTGACCTTATGGGCGGAAACGAGGCTTTTGAGGCTAAACTCGACGAACTTTTCACTACTGGCAGCGAAACATTTGGCAAGGATCTGAAGGACATTTCGGGTATGATAGGCCAGTACGCACACGGCAACGAGCCGAGCCACCATATTGCTTATATGTACAATTATTGCGGCAAGCCGGACAAGACACAGAAGCTCGCAAGGCAGATAATGTCCGAAATGTACAACTCAACTCCTTCGGGCAACTGTGGTAACGAGGACTGCGGACAGATGTCGGCGTGGTATGTGCTCAGTGCGATGGGATTCTACCCTGTAAATCCAGCAAATGGCGTTTACGACATCGGCAGTCCGATTTTCGACACCGTGCAGATTAATCTCGAAAATGGCAAGAAGTGTCTGATTGTAGCTCACGACAACAGCCCCGAAAACATTTATGTAGCCAAGATGGAAATTAACGGAAAGCCATACACCAAGTCCTACATTTTGCACTCCGACATTGCCGACGGTGCACGTATCGACTTCTATATGACTTCCGACGAAAACATTACCTTTGGCAGCAAGCCCGAAGACATTTACCAGTCGCGCATCGAAGAGTTCAAGGTTGTACCGGCTCCGTATGCAAAAACTGGCGTGCGCACATTTCACGATTCTCTTAAGATTGAACTTGCTTGTATCGACGACAGCGCAAAAATCTATTATTCAATAAATAATGGCGAGGAAAAACTTTATTCAGAGCCATTAATCTTCAACGAGACTACCACTTTGACTTTCCATTCCGAGCGTGATGGCTATGAACCGTCGAAGCCAGTGGAAGCCAAGTACATAAAGATAGACCGCGACCGTCGTATAAAGTTGCTAAGCAAATATACGCCGGCATACAGTGCTGGTGGCAATGATGCTTTGGTTGACCATCTGCGTGGCGGCAACGATTTCCGTACTGGCGAATGGCAGGGCTATCAAGGGCAGGACTTTGAGGCCGTGGTTGATTTGGGAGAAGTGAAGGAAATCGCATCTGTTGAGACTGGTTTCATTCAGGATGTGAAATCGTGGATTCTTTTCCCGAAATATGTTGAGTACTACACTTCTACCGACGGCGTGAACTTCAAGAAGATAGCCACTGTAAACCATAATGTTGCCGACAACGACTATCGCCAGCAGATTTACAATTTCCGCTGTGAACCGCAGAACTGCAAGGCGCGTTATGTGAAGGTTTTTGCAAAGTATTATGGTACGCTTCCCGAATGGCATCTCGGTGCCGGTGGCGAAACGCATCTTTTCCTTGATGAAATTAAAATTGTTGAAAAATAGAGTGTAACATACATCATATTTTTTAATAATTTTATGGCGAAAATAGAAAAAAGAACACTGACTATGATTGACATGAAGAATGCACAATGGAAAGATTTCTCTATGCAGGAAGCTGTAAAACAAGGAAACAATAAAAAGATGCGTTGTACTTTCTTTCGCGTGAATCCAAATGATAGAAAGCAAGAATTGGAAAATCGTTGTATTGTTGATATGCCCAAAGACTTGGTCATAAGTTCTTCGTTATAATATCACTCATACATTTGTTTTAATTTGTACATATTGCTGAAAAATGATTTTTTTGTAATTTTGCATCGTAAACATTAAAGGGAGAGGACAAATTATGGCAACAGCAATAAGAGCAATTCCGACACTTTACGGAGAAACAGCACAGCGTTTTGAGCAAGAAGCAGCTGCCACAGAGCAGAATCCTGGGACACAGGATTATTGCCACGAATCGGAACTTGTGATAGAGTATCTTAAGACTACCAACATATTATGACTATAGAACAATTGTTGGCAGAATGTGATATTGTGCGAGTCTCTTCTGAGAAACTTGCGCAGTGTAATCCATTTAGTTGCAACGATGAAGACCTTGATGAATTCTTTGCAAAGGATTGCATTGTCAACCAAAAACGCTTACTAGGGAAAACATATTTGTTTGTCTTGAAGAAATCTCCTAATACTATTGTCACTGCTTTTTCTCTTTCTAATGATAGCATCCGATTAACAAACCGCATAACTGACGAATATAAGGAATTGTTTCTAGATGACACAGATTTGCGAGATAAGACGCTCAAGCGCTTTCCTGCTGTACTTATTGGACGTTTAGGTACAAATAAAGAATTTGCAAGGCGTGGGTATGGAACTGCTATAATGGATTTCATTAAGGTTCTTTTCCGTACTAACAACCGTACAGGTTGTCGTTTTATTATTGTCGATGCATTGAACCGACCAGAAACACTTCATTACTATAAGAAGAATGGCTTTCGTTATCTAATTGACGATGAGCAACTCGAAGCTAAATATATGGGAATTGGCGTTAACCGTTTGCCATTAAATACTCGCTTAATGTATTTCGATTTATTGAAGATAAAAGTAAACGAAGATTAAGTAAAAAATTATGAGAAAGAGAGTTGACATATTTCTAATTGCATTCTTATGTATTTTGCTTTTCTCCTCCTGCGAAAAGGATGAAAACAAATTAACTGTTACAAATCTTGAATACTCCGATTGCCTTGAGCGTCCCAAAAACCTAAAGACCACAATTACATATTACAACAATACCATTTCAATTTTGCATGAGTACCTCCCTGTCAATTGCAACTTCCAAGGCGTTCTTGTATCACCAACAATAGATGAGGAGAACAAAATAATTGAGATAGATGTTGACCCGATTGTGGTGCAAGCGGATTTGGAATGTGAGTGCGAAATCAATGTTTCATACACTTTCGAGAATTTCTACAATAATCCGTCTGACTACACATTTGTTATCAGAGAAAACAATATTGAAATATACAGAGAATAAGAATATCAGTATACTTGACAGACAATATCCATTCTACCCTAACGGCAGCTTAAATTTCATCGTATCCATTGTGGCGAGGTCAATCATAAACAAGGTATCTTTCATAACCTTGCCTACACCAGTAATCATCTTTACCACTTCGTTGACTTCCATAGAGGCAATCACCGACGGCAGAACGCCCATCACGCCACGGTTTACATTTCCAAGCGCAACAAGTTCCTTTTCGTTTGGATACAAGGTGCGATAGTTCGCACACGGCGGCTGATAGTTGAACACAGCCAACTGTCCTTTTGTGTCACCGATAGTTCCATAAACAAACGGCTTGCCGAGTGCCACGCAGGTATCGTTTATAAGGTAACGCGCCGTGTAGTTGTC